>CAJUIM010000006.1 GCA_910586275.1 uncultured Lachnospiraceae bacterium
ATCATACAGGTTTGCTCCAGTTTTGTATAGGTACCCACTATCTACCGTTTACAAACTATATAAAATTTCCAATGGAATAGGAATTATTTCTTTTTCTTACGGGACGGATAATCTATTGCGGAGGGCAATGACAGACTGCGGAGATTATTTGGATTATCAGTACAGCAGTGAGGGCAGGCTGATTAAGGTTTCTGATCATACCGGAAGATATGTTGAGTTGAATTATAGTTACGGTTTACTGAAATGTTTGATTACGCCGTCAGGCGGCGCATATTTATATAAGTATAACGAAGCCGGAATTCTGCAAAGCATTGTGACACCCAAAGGAGTCCAAGCAGTAATCAATGAATATGACGGCAGAATAGGGTGATAAAGCAATATTTGCCGGATGGGGGAATATTGGAATGCAGTTATGATGATGTCAACGGAAAAACATATTTAAGGGATCAAAACGGAACAGTCAGTTCATATGAAAGTGATGTGGGTGAAGGCCATGACATCAAAGAGGGAATTTGAAGACATTCGAAATATAAGGGAATGTCTGCTCCAATATGGCTTAACTCCAGAATTGGAAAAGAGACAGTTCTTAAACCGAAAGAATTTATTGGAACATTTGGAAGGGGAATATGGTATAGACGGGATAAAAAAAGAAGAGATGCCGGAGTTTGTGAAGAAGGTATTGAAGGAAAATGAAGGGAAAACAATAGATGAATTTGGAGAGACTTTGTTAGGGCTTGGAGTGCTGCTTGGGGAAACGGCAATAGAAGGAAAGGAAGACCGTCACTGGTTATGGGATAAGACTCATGCATCCTGTATTGTGACTAGCGGTGATGAGGTCTTCGGGATAGACCCAGCATTTGCCTTGAACTATGCATGGCAGAAACAGAAGTCGGAGAATGTGGACAGGCTGTGTGAAGATTTGTTCGGTGATTGGGAGTGGATAAATGGGGGTGGTGATTTTGGCGGCGAAATTGCAGGTGATTAAAAAGATATTGGGGAAGACATTGGAGCAGGAGGGGTTCCGGTATATAGGGTACAAGAGAATCGGATACCATCACTGGTTCTATGGGCGTGAGGATGGTGAGTGGCTTCAGTTGATAGCTGTGATTGAACATGACAGTTTTAAGCAGATGTGGGTAGAAATTGATGAGATAAAGCAGAATGAGGATATGCGCAAGGCGTTTAGCGGACATATATTGAATTACTTCTTAGAAGGTATAGGTTGTAATGATGGTCAAATAGTATACAAAGATATGGAAACTTTTGAAGATGGTTTGAGGAAACTGAAGGGATGGATAGTGGGATATTTTTTGCCGGGATTCAAAAGGCTGCGCCGCCCGCGTTATAGGTATTGCGTGACTGGGGAAATGGAGAGGGAGGTTTATCAGAATGGAACTGATTTGAAAAACAAGATAGTTGAAAAGTATGGAGAGAAAGAGATTAAGGAAGATGAATTAGTAAGTTTTATTAAAATAGTTTTAAAGAAGCATGCTAATGATAGTATGGAAGAATTTGTAGATACTTTTTTGGGTCTTTCTGCTTTTTTTGGGGAATGTATGGTAAACAATTTGGAAAAATGTAAGTGGGAATGGGAGGACTTTTATAAAAAATGTTGGATTAGGAGAATGGGCGGAATAAGAATAAGTCCGATGGAAGTTATATTCGAAGCATGGCAAGAGGGATTGAGTGAATTGGAAAAATGCTATAACAGAATGTTTGTTAGGCAAAGGAAGATAAATAAGTCTGGTAAACTGTGGAATCCTGAAGAACAGAAGGACAATGAGTTTTATGAACGAACTTATATGGAGGAACGTTTGACTAATTTAGGGGTAAAAATTGGGTTTAAGTATGACTCATGGATTGGAATGGAAGATGGATGGAAACTGCATCGGAAAGGAAGAATGCAGGAAATATGGATTATACATAAAACATTTACAGAAGAGATATGGGTAAAAGGCGTAACTTCAAAGGGAAAAAATATAACAATTAACAGTGTTAGGGAAGGGTTGGCACCATACGATGGCTGCAGGTTTTGTAGAGACAATGATGCAATTAATTTTCCGTTATTTGCGGATAAAATGATTCGGCAGGTTGAGAAGGAGTTCCTTCCGATGTTTGACAATGAGGAAGAATATCTATTGGAATATGATTTAACGCCTGAGATGGAAAAACGGCAGATGATGGAGAGGAAGGAACTGCTGGATGAATTGGGCAAAAATTATTCGTTGGAAGGAATGGCAAAGGAAGACATGCCGGACTTTGTAAAGAATGTATTGGAGCAGAATGCCGGAAAGAGCATGGAAGAGTTCGGTGATACCTTATTGGGGCTAGGAATAATGCTTGGGGAGGAAGCCATCCGGGGGAGGGAAGAACGGCATTGGCTCTGGGACAGGGAAAAGGAGACTTGCTTTGTAACCGCAGGGCAGGAGGTGTTCGGGATAGACCCGGCATTTGCCTTAAACTATGCATGGCAGAAACAGAAACCGGAGAATGTGGACAGGCTGTGTGAGGATCTGTTCGGTGATTGGGAGTGGATAAAGGGGAGCCAGAGCGGAACTAGTATACAGTTGGAGGACGGAATCCGTTTTATGGGAGGCGAATTCCATGTGCAGTAGGCGGAGAGAAGAAAAAAGGAGAAAAAAGGAGGTAAAGGCATGTCTGCAATAACACAAGGTGAGTTAAGGGTAAATGCAGCAGTTCCTATAGCGGATATTAAGGAACTGCATATGGAGATTAGGAAGAATAGTCATGCGTCCATCCATTTATCAGGGATTGTGCCCGATGAGGCAGGGGACAGGGTTTTGCTGCAGGCATTGGGCGACAGCAGGATGGAAGTGTGGACAGGGGAAAATATGCTTTTCAGCGGTGTGCTGAGTGAAGTCCGTATTAGCCATGAAGGAACCGGGTATGACGTGGCAGTGGAAGGATGCTCCGCTTCGAAATCATTGGACTACGGAAAGAAAAAACGCACTTTTCAGAAAACGGATCTTACATATAAGGAAGTCATGCAGTCCGTGCTGGGGGAGTCCGGCGCAAAACTGATATATGGGGCGGAAGAGCGTAAGATTGGAAAGCCGCTCTATCAGATAGAGGAAACAGACTGGGAATTTGTACGCCGGCTGGCCAGTCACTTAGGCACGGCAGTCTTTCCGTCCGTCCTGTCGGCAGGAAACGGTATTTATGCAGGATTGCCCACCGGCAGGACTTGGGATGGGGAGGCAGCAGGGGCAGTACGGGAAAAAGTGTATTTTGACAAGGAAACCCAATGCATCTGTCAGGATATTACGGTGTATGACAATTGGAACATCGGTGACCGGGTGAAGTGGCAGGGAAAGGAATATGCGGTAATCAGCAAAAGCTGCCGGCTGAAGCAGGGGCTTGTATGCTTTACTTACGGAATCTCAAGGGAAGAAGCGTTTTCTGCCAAATGGTATAGGAACCCGCTGCCGATAGGAATGCTGTTTCCGGCAACTGTTTTGGAAACAAAGGAGGAACAGGTGAAGGTTCATTTTGACATGGATAAAGACCAGTCAGCGGAGGATGCCTATTGGTATCCGTGGCATCCGGATGTCGGAAACCTGATGTACTGCATGCCGGAGAAAGGAGAAAAAGTGTATGTGCATCTGGGTGACTGTGAAGGTTTATATGCCCGTGCGGTCTGCGGAGTACACAGAAACGGAGAAGGGCATCCGGAAATGGACGGAGACAGCCGCTATTTTACGACGGCAGAAAATAAAAGGATGTATCTGCTGCCGGACAGCATGGGTTTCTGTGACCTGAAACAGAAAAATCCGTTGGAAGTTGTTTTGGATGACGGTGCAGGGGCCAGAGTGGCAAGCAATAAAAAAATTGTCATCTTGGCAAAGGAAGACATAGGGCTGAAAGGGAAAAATGTGTCTCTTAATACGCCGCAAGAATTATCCATAGTCCGAAGAGATATGTTGGCTCCTACGGTGCTTAATATGTGCAATGGGTTCGATTCCATCGGAGGGACGAATGAGGTAAGCATGAAGGGATCCGCTGCCCCGAAGTTTCCGGTATTTCATGAATCGTCCGGGGAAACGGGGAAGAAGTCAGGGCTGCAAGGCGTGGAGAAAAATATTGTCGCTTCTACTCCCGGTAAGGGTTATGAATCCAAAGAAGAGAGGATGATAGGGGGGACGATGGTTAATCATATTGGCTCAAATTAGTACAATCTAAAACTTTAGATCCGTATAAGGAGTATGCGGAGGAAGCGGAAAGGCGGTAAGATGGGGAAATCAATTAAGACAGGCGGATTCAGGAAAAATCCTGCCATTGAGAAGATGAATCAGCTGAATGCAATAAGCAGCCGTGCGCAGGCGGCCACGGAATTGGAAAAGAAAGCATTTCAGAAAGAGGAAAGCAATGCAAAGAAAGCGCAGGAAAAGAGAAAGCAGATTGTGAATGATTATGAGATAAGCTTCGGGGGGAAGTGAGATGGAACAAATGGAAAATGAGGATTTTGACAGTTTTCTCTTGCAGATGGAGCATAAGTTTAACGGTATAGGGGAGAAGGAAGAGAGGGGAACCGAAGAAAAGGATTTCGGCATGGGGTTTCAGATGTGGCTTCCGGAGGAATTCAAGGAGGGGGACAAAGAGGAGGCAGCGGATATATTCTGGTCGGAAGAACGCCCGCCTGTTCTGTTTCTGACTTCGGACAGAAGGGCCGGGCTGATGTTCCGGCAGCTGGACGGTAGTGCAGGGGCAAGTGCCTGCCGGGAAAAGGTCAGGCATGTCATACGGAGGACAGATGAAAGGACGGTATTCTATAGCAGCGGGGAGGCTGGAAAGCAGGGAAATATATTATGGCTGGAGTATAAGAGTTTTGCCTCAGATGAAAGGGTGTATAATCTTGCCTTTCTGTTCATGGCAGGGGAAAAATGCATTCTCGGTATTTTTTACTGCATATTTGAGGATTATGAAAAATGGGAACCGATGGTTTTTGAAATGCTTGACACAATAAAAGCGGACAATGCGGAGGATGAATATGAAGGAATATAATATCAGGACAAGCCCGGTATCTTTTCTGGGCATTTCGGAGTATCAGATGGAGAGAGAGATTAACCGGCATGGGAAAGCAACGGTGACAGGTTACATAGCGGATGAGGATGAAGACAAATATCTGAAGCTGCTTACGGGAGATGTATGGGAAAAGGTGGAAGGAATCAGTGAAGGCGGAGAGGCAGAGACATTGTTTTGGGGCATAGTGACGGATTTCATGATTGCGACGGTAAATGACCAGAAGAGGCTGACACTGGAAATTACTACCGGCAGCTGTCTGTCAGACAGGAAAGGGCATCTGCGTTCTTACCAGGATGGAACTATGACTTATGAACAGATTTTCCGCGACAGGGTAGGAGACTACGGCGACAGCGGCATTATATTTCATTCTTCACTGCAGGATGCCGCGGGGGAACTGATCCTGCAGTATGGGGAGACAGACTGGGAGTTTCTGAAAAGAATGGCATCTAGGAAGCATGGTTTTCTTGTACCGGAATCCGGGGTAAAAGGAATGAAGGTATTTTATGGCCTGCCAAAGGGGGAGGAGTTCCCGTTCCCGGAAAAAGGAAAATATATGGTAGGCAAAAATCTGGAAGAATACCATGAGAAAAAGCAAAGAGGACTGTCCGGCCTGTCGGAGGCTGATTGCTTGGAGTATATAGCCATATGCAGGGAAAGTCATAAAATCGGGGACTATGCGATGATGCATGGGAGGAAGTTCTTTGCTTATAAAATAGTAAGCAGCTATTCGGACGGTGAATTGCTGCATTCCTGTTATCTCCGGATGGAGAAGGGAATGGAGGTTTTACCTGTGCGTCAGGGGGAGATGGCCGGCAGTTCTTTGGATGCTATCGTTGAAAAGGTAAAGGAGAATAAGGTGCAGGTATCCATTCTTGGTGATGAGAACGGTAAGCAGGATATCAATATATGGTATCCATATGCCACAGTATATTCCACGGCAGACGGAACCGGTTGGTACTGCATGCCGGAACCGGGGGATATGGTACGCCTTACGATACCGGGCATGGAGGAAGGACAGGCATTTGTGGTCAGTTCTGTCCATATGGATACTGACAGCGCTGATCGGAAAGAACCGGATCATAAAGTATTGAAGAGTAAGCATCAGAAGGAAGTGCGTTTTACGCCCGACTCAATTGTAATAACGAATAACAAGGGGACAAGGATAGAATTGACGGATGAAGAAGGGATTCATATTATAAGCGAGCATTCTGTTGTGCTGGAGGCAGAGGATGATCTGACTATTTCCAGCCGGTCAGGGTCGCTGATGGTAGCCGGGAATTCTTCGGTCAGCCTGCAGCAGAAAAAGACAGGCATTCAATTAAAAAAAGGTATTTCTTTTACCGGCGGGGAACTGAAAGTGCAGTGAACGAAAGGCAGATAAACAATGGAAGAGAGGAAAGACCGGCGAGAGGAACTGGCTGATGCCGCAGAGGCCATACAGAGGGAATTGTTTGCGGGCCGGGTAAGGGAATTGGAAGCAGAGTATAGAAAGGAAGAGCGGCGGGCATCCGTAAAGCAGGCATTTGCGGATGTGTTCCGCCTGTGGGACGGCAAGGGCGGACGAAAGGCGGGAAGCCTTGGTATCTGCTATTTGTTCAGTACTATGGCGATGAGGACTTATGAGTTCCGTCTGATATTATACGGCGAGGACTTTTATCTGGACGGATATCCGGCTGTCTCCCGATGGAAGCCGCCCTGTTTCTTCGAAATGTTCGAAGAGGATATGGCGGTAATAATGGAAAAGCTGAGAAAAGTTTATCCGAGAATTTATGCGTATGAAGAGGATGCGGTCCGGCGGCGGTGCGTGGAATATTATCTAGCCGCTGTCCGGCAGCTATGCGGGGATATGGCGGAAGAAGTGGTTTGCATGGAAGAATTTCTCGGAATAAAAAGGACGGAAAACTTTTTCATATTTTTTGGCGCATATAGGGGGGAAGGGGATATTCTATATTGTGCCTCGGAGGGCGGGACTGGCTGCGGGGGACTATAATGCAGGCATAAAGCAAGGGGATTATCTTTTTGCGTGCGGAAGGGAAAGGAACAGGATATGGAAAGTGGAAGGGAGTATTATGTGCTTACGGCTCAGAACGGAAATCCCATTCCCCGGGTGGTGAACTGGTATGGGAAATTGGATGTAAGGAAGCTGAACAGAAAGGATTACCGGGAACTACCGGCTCATATTCTTTTGGATATGGAAACGGGCAGGGATGTAGTTTACCCGGATATACTGACGGATCCGGCATTGCTGGTGTCTAGGGAAATGATGATGGTCATTAAGCGGTATGAGGATGATATGCCGTTTCTGTTTACGGTATTGTTTGATACGGTGCGGGAAGAGAGCGTGGCATATTTCTGTCCTATACTGCCGGAGGGAAAAGAGGCGGAGGAAAGTGGGGCAGCCATATATCGTCTGCGGACTGCGCGGGGAAGTGAACTGAGGATACGGCTGGATCTGGCGGAAAGCCTGCTGTGTCGGGGGGCGGTAGGGATGAGTTTGGCTTTAATATAAAAACGTCGGGAGTGAAAGAACTATGCGGAAGCTTTTATATTAATGGAGATGAAACAGATGAAAGATATATGGCAATATATTTTGGAACTACTGGATATCATATGTATTTGTGCATTTCTTACTGTGGGAGAAGGCTTAAATGGAGTGGAGGATACGGAAAACAGAAGCAGGGACGAAATTAATTTAGAAGGAGAGTGGAAAGTAGCAGACTATTTGGCGAGCAGTAGGAGAGTGTCAAATGCAAGCTTTTATCAGCAGTATTTTGGGAGAAGTATTGCGATAAGAGATAACAGGATTTTGAAAAGCTATGGTAGTTGGCCGGATGAAATGGAGGAAGTGATTTCGCAATACCGTAGTGTTAGCATGGATTCGGTAAGCAGTGAAACATATGGGGATGAATTTCAGATGGGAGAAAGGTGGTTTGAAAAATACTCGGGACAAAATATGATTGTTATGACCTATAACAGCCCTATGGAATGGGGTGGCAAATTGATATTTTATGTTACTGAAGCAGGGGAGGTATTATGTTGGTATGACGGTGATATTTTTTATATGGAACGATATAAGGAAGCAGAAACAGATTTGAGGGTAAAACAACTATATGGGGAATGGATGGTAAAAAGACTGGTTTCTTATCAAGATGGGTGGATGGGAAGAAATAATCTTTGGCCAAATGCATCATATAAGGAAGAGAATGGTGGTTTTTTTTATCCTGAAAATTATATAGGGGATGTGGTACATATTGCAAAAGATAGTATAAGAATATATGAAAAAAATAGATTGTTAGATAGTATTCAGGTAAACGGGTATGATTATTGTATAGAGGACAAATACGACTATCAGAATAAAAGGAAAATTCATGATGAATTGGGGCTGACAAATGAAAAGATTTTGGTATTCAAAGGGAAAAAAACGGTGGAAAATAGTAATATTTTGGATGGAGAAATAATAACTGTCAGTGATTCTGAGGTTATTATTAAGATATATCAGGGGTGGTATCTTATGGAAAAGAGATAAGGGAAGGAAACAGATGAAAAATAGAGCAGAAGAAAAATTGTTTTTATTCGCATTAATAGGTGCCTTAATATTTCTTATGGCGTGCAATGGGGTAAGTCAGGAACAAAATACGGAAAACAAATGGAATATTGACTTAGAGGGGCAATGGAAAGTTACGGATTATCTGGCAGGCCATAATCTGAAAGTGTCATATGATTTTTATGAACATTTTTTAGGAAGGAGTGTTATTATAGAGCCCAATAGGATTATTAAAAGTTTTGGCTATTGGTGGAATGAATTGGATGATGTGACTGCGCAATACCGTAATGTGGAAGTGGAAATCATGGATGGTGAGGCATATGGGAAGGGACTTGGAGAGGAATGGCATCAGAAATATGATGGTCAGGATATTGCTGTTGTTACATTTGATATGCCGGAATCCAGTAATGGTTTCAGTAAGTCATCTTTTGTGGTAACGAGAAAGGGAGAAGTATTGTGTTGGTATTTAGGAAATATTTATTATATGGAACGGTATAAGGAGGCTGTGACAGACTTAAAGGAAGAGTATATATATGGACAATGGCAGGTAAAAAGGCTGATTTCGTATCAGGATGGGTGGAAAGGCAGGAATGGCCTGATAGATGGAAAAATATATGAGAAAGATGAGGGTGGGGATTTTTATCCGGAAAGTTATTTAGGAGATATGGTAAACATCAGTAAAAAAAGCATGGAAATATATGAAGACAGCAGATTGTTAGAAAGCATTGAAATAAACGGATATGATTCTGGTACAGTAGACAAATATGATTATCAAAATGAGAAGAAAATTCATGATGAATTAGGAATTATTAATGATGTGATACAGATTTTTAAAGGAAACGTTTCAAAATCCGAAAGTTCAATACTGGATGGGGAAATAGTAGTTATTAATGAATCGGAAGTGATTATCAAGATATATCAGGGGTGGTACTTATTGGAAAAATGAGAGGGGGGTTTGCAATGGCAAGAGGAAGAATAAAAAATGTTATAATTTTAATGGTGTGTTTTATATTTCTGATGAAGCCTATTAATGTAATGAGTGAGGAGGGAAAAGAGGGTAGATTGGGGGAAAGGGAGTATTTGGGTTTGGAATATAAGGCAGAGGAATGCGGTGAGGGGAGCGGATGGGATATTGATTTAGAAGGGAAATGGAAAGTGACGGAATATTTGACAGGATATCCGATGACTGTTTCCTATGACTTCTATGAGCATTTTCTAGGGAGAAGTATTGTTATAGAACGGAATAGAATTATTAAAAGTTTTGGCTATTGGTGGGACAAGTTGGAAGATGTGGTTTTCCAATACCGGAGTATGGAAGTGGAAGTGGTAGATAGCGGGCAGTATGGAGGCGAATTAGGAGAAGAGTGGCATCATAAATATAAGGGGCAGGACGTTGCGGTTGTTACATTTAATGGTTCCGATAAATCGACTTTTGTAGTGACAGAAAAAGGGGAAACACTATGTTGGTATTTAGGAGATATTTATTATATGGAACGATATAAGGAGACTGTGACAGATTTAAAGGAAGAGCAGATATATGGGCAGTGGGAAGTGAAAAGACTGGTTTCTTATCAAGATGGGTGGAAAGGCAGGAACGATTTGCTGTATGGCAAGACATACAAAGAAGAAGAGGGCGCTTATTTTTACCCTGAAAGCTATGTGGGCAATATGGTGATTATCAGAAAACAGGGTATGGAAATATACGATGTCAATGGTTTATTGGATTGCCTTGAGATAAGCGGATATGATTCTGTGCTGGCAGATAAGTATGATTATCAGAATGAGAAAAGGATACATGATGAACTAGGAATCACGAATGATGAGATACAAGTATTTAAGGGAAAGACATCGGAATCGGAAAGTGCAATTCTGGATGGGGAAATAGTGGCAGTGAGTGAATCGGAAGTAATTATCAAGATATATCAGGGCTGGTATCTTTTGGAGAAACAACAGTAATCATAAAAGAGAGTACATGTAAAGGAGGAAGAGCAAATGAAAGAGCAGCAGGGAGGCTCTAAGTCATCGGTGCTGGAGTATCCGTTTGATTATGAACGTTACATAGCCGAGCAGCTCCGTGAAATTGATGATTTGGATGAAAGAAGATTTGCTAAGAAAGTTCTTGTAGAAGGGTTGGGTGCGGTAATCGGGCAGACGGAGCGGAAATATCGGGAATTGGAAAGACGGATTTATCAGGAGATGGAAATTCCGGGAAGCCGATACGGAGTAGTGTCTACAGTAATACGGCGGGAACATTATGATCCGATGAACGGAACGCTTTTTCCGGTTATTCTTTCGGACTTGCATCCCGAGGAAAACGGGGAAGTCTTGTCCACGGAAGACTGTTTTTATGGAGGCACGCTTTTTTTGGAAGCGGACAGCGGTATTTGCGCAGCATTCGAAACGGAAAAGCGGTTTACGGGGACGGTTGGCAAGGAGGGCAGGGAGGCTGTTTTCCATGTGAGGCGGGCTGTGAGGTATCGGGATGCCATGGAATGGCTGTATGGGATTTTCTTGGACAACCATGTGCCATGGGCGACTGTCAATACAGGATATCTGGATAAATTTTATGATATATATGTGGAAAGACAAGGACTGCCGGAAGAGTATGCGGAGAAAAGCTTTGCGGCTGATGCGGATATCCGTTTCGGCAGATATGGGGAAATGGTACATTTTGATTTTATGCCGCTTTGGAATATAGAATCGGTTACTTTTGACAGCATGGATTTCATGGTTCCGTGTATTGACGGTATTTATTATGAGCATGAGTTTAGGATTGATGAGGGAAAGAGGGAGGATGGATATCTGATACAGTCCAGAGAAGAAATATTGGAAATACGCCATGAAGAGGAACGGATCATGCTTCGCTCGACAGAGGAATCCTTTCAGAAATGGAATGCTTTGCGGCTGGTGCAGAGGGAGACGGTGCGTTCTTTGGACTATGACCGGCCCTTTTTGTCAAACCGGAGGAAGGATTCTTTTATCCGCAGATATGCCAATGGGGCGGGAACGTATCTGCTGACAAAAGCAGATTTGTTCCGGCGGATAATGGAAATGGATATAGAGGAATACATAGAAGCGGAGGATTACGGAATATTGGAGGATGGAACTGCATATCCGGCGCAGGAAGGTATGAATTGGTTTGTGCGGGATGAACTGTTTCCGATGGATGGCAGGAAGGTGCTGCTTCTGAAATTCAGGACGAAGGAAAGAGGGCATTACCTGAATGACAGTATGGTGCGTTTTGTTGTGTCCCAGATACAGATGGATGTCAGTGAGTATAGGTGTGTGGGGGTTATTGTCGGGCAGGGTGCGGTAAGCACTGAGTAAAAACGGCATCCTTCCGCAGCGTGGGGAACCGGAATGGGAGAAAAGAGATGAATTATGCATGGGAAGCGGCATTGACGGCGGACCGTATGGGGATGCGGCGGGAAAATCTGCGCTTTGTGCCGGCAGAGGATGGCAGTCCCTACACGGAATTGGTGCAGGAGATGCTGAACGGACGGGAATTGGAGGAGGCAGAGGCGGAGATAAATCCGCTGTACCGTTTTGCGGAAGTTTTTTCTTCGGTATTTGACAGGAATATACAAGATTATCGGCAGACAAGGGAGGCATTTTTCCGTGTGTTTATGCAGTATATGGTACAGCTGGATCTGCGGCAGGGACTGAGCCGGCAGGAATATGCGGTTGGTTTTTTGTTCCGGGATATATTGGCGGGTGTCATCGGGCCGGAGGCGGCTCGGGTGATCCAAACCTTCGGCGGGGACAGTCTGCGGCATTTGCTGCGTCTGATACTGAAGCTGTACCGGTGCGGCAGTTCCATAGGGCTGTTCCGTGAGGTCATGCGGTTTTTGTATCCGGATTCTTTGGTATATGCCAGCAATGAGGAGGTGCGTGAACTGCTGATTTATGTAGGCGTGAAGGAAACGGATGCGGAACAGGGAAAATTGGATTTCCTGAAAGGGATGTTTCTTCCGGTTAATTATAAGGTGTTTCTGTTCTGGGAACACCATTTCGGGATTATAGGTGTGGAAGAGACAATGGAATTGGATAAAATGGTTTTATTTTAATGGTTTTCAGAGAAGAGGACAGAGGATGGACCGATACGGATATGTACTTAGAAAAAAAGAGGAAAAAAAGGAGGCCGGCAGCTACCGCAAATCGGATCTGCTGGCAATGACTACTTATCAGCTGAAGGAAATCTGCAGGACAGAACGGATCATTGCAGGGATTGTGGATCCTATGGACAGGGATGGACTGATAAGGGTGATATTGAAATACCGGGGAGCGGAAGAGCATTTTCTGATACGGACAGCGGACGATGCCGGGCTGGAAGCTCTGAATCATGTAATGAGGGGATGTGTTTTCAGGGAGAAGTACATGAAGGGAATGGAGTGCAGTTCCAAAATTGTGGCATATGACGGGCTTGCCATTGGTTTTTACGATGGACTCACTATCCCTTATCATAGCAGTTTGGTGGGCACGAATGCATTGGTCACGGGCGGGGACGGAAGGATATGTGCCATACTGAATGTGGAGGCAAAAGGAAAAAGCACAGATTGTCTTTACCTGACTAAGGCGGCCGAGATTCCCTGCACGAAGTCCGAAGGGAAGGATTATAGTTTATACCTTATGGACAGGAAGAATTCGGATATATTGTACGGCATATATTACGGCCGATACGGACATATGCCGGAGCATATGGAAACATGCCGGATACCGCTGCTGGATTTTGAAGTACGCACGCCGGTCAGGCTGCCGATGCCCCTTGCCATGGACTTCGGAACTACAAATACGGCAGTGGGCACCTATCTGGACCGTCGGTATTTTGAGCAGGCAGGGTTGCAGGACGGGGCATACGGACTGAAAGAGAACGGGGTCAATTATGCCGTATTTTATGATCCGGCATCGGACTGGGAAGAGACTACATTGCTGCCCAGTGTGGTAAGCGTGCTTTCTGCCGAAGTGGGAAGGCCGGAATTCCTGTTTGGCTATGACGCTCTCCAACAGGTGGATGCCGGGCATATGGATGAGGGATTCTGCATTTTTTACGACATTAAGCGGTGGATCAGTGATTACGGGAAAGAGGAAGAGATAACGGACAGGAAGGGGAGAAGGAGCCGGGTGCAGCGCAGGGATATCCTCAAGGCGTACTTTTCTTATGTTATCCTTGAGGCGCGTAATCGGTTCAAATGCGAAGTATCCGAAGTGCATGTTTCCTGTCCGGTGAAACAGAAAGCGCAGTTTGCAAAGCTGTTTACGGATATTCTGCCGGAATATGCCGTAGAGAGGCAGGATATGCTGGACGAGGGCGTTTCGGTATTGTATGGCACGGTGGCGGAAATGGCTAGGTCGGGCAAGGCAGAACAGGGAAGGGAATATCATGCTTTGGTCATTGACTGCGGGGGTGGGACTACGGATTTATGTTCCTGCCGTTTCCGCGTATGGGATCAAAGGGTTTCTTATCGGATAGAGATTGAGACAGCATATGAAAACGGGGATACGGATTTCGGAGGGAATAACCTGACTTACCGCATGATGCAGCTGATTAAGGTGGCGGCAGTAAATGTGCTGCAAGGGAAAGCCGGGAAAGAACAGGATATTCTTGCAGGGTTTGACACGGATATATATCGGTGTGTGGACGGCGGCGGGACGGAAAGCTTTTATAGGGAATTGGAACAGGCTTATGAGGCGGCGGAAGGCTGTCTGCCTACCCGGTTTAAAGAATATGAGCATAGAAGCCGGGAGGAATATTATATGGTGAGAAATAATTTTTACTTTCTTTTCCGGCTGGCGGAGCGTATGAAGAAGGAGTTTTACGGAAGATCGGGAATTTTAAGGATTTCCCTCTCTTCGCATCCGGTGGAAGAGAAAGCGACGGTATGGATTTCGGCGGATCGGTTCCGGCTGGCGGCGGACAGAGGACACGGACTGGAGATTATAAAAGATTTTCCGGAGGTTGCTTTCAGCATCTATGAGATGGAACTGCTGCTGACGGCGGATATTTACCATGTTATCTGTCGGTTTATGGAAGATATCTATGAGGACGGCAGGGTAGAGGATTATTCTATGATCAGGCTCACGGGGCAGTCGTGCCGTATCGGGCTGTTCCGCGATGCCTTAAAGGAGTTCGTTCCGGGCAGGACGATACAGTTTAGGAAAAACAGGGGAGATCGGACGAAGGATTTCGGGCTGAAAATGACTTGTGTGGACGGCGCATTGCAGTATCTGCGTGATAAGCGGTATGGATATGCGGACATATCCGTCCGCTCTGAACTGCCGGCACTGCCTTATATGATAACGGCTTATACCCATAGCGGGGAAGAAATTACATTGATACATTGTCTGCGGCGCGGGGGTGCATGCGGGATGGTGTCAAGAAATATGGAGGATTTGGTGCTGAAGCTGTATCTGAAGGATCAGGATGGCAGGGAACGGTATCAGTATACCTGCCATAGTTCGCCGGCGGACTTCCGTGAGGCGGAATATGAGGAAATTGCCCGATGGTACGGAGAGCATATCCGTCAGGCGGATACGGATGATATTGTGAATCGGGAAGTGAAGTTTTTTGTTTGGGCCAAGCCGGAGGATTGGTCTTTCTGCGTAGTGCCGGTATACCGCATGGACGGGGCACTGTTCCTTGGCAAGGAGGAAGAGTACGGTTTTGAGAATGAAGGATGGGTACAGAATTATTTTGACGGGATGAAATAGGGAGAAGAACGGAGCATGGGGAACAAGTGCAGAAAGGGGTGGCAGAATGCAGAACTTATATCCGTTGTTTGAGCGGAACAGAATACTTAAGAAGGAACTTTTGTGGTCACTGCGGGATTATTCCTTTGCACATATGCAGTTGGAATACCAATCCTATGGGGATGGGATATTGGACGGGTGCATGCCCATGGTACGGGGGCAGGAATTGGTCATGGGGAAGGGATTTCTCAAGCATGGAGGGTTTATTTATCTGGTGACGGAAGAGATGGCGGTTCCTTATGAGCCGTCGGGACAGTTGGAGGTATTGAAATTGAAAGCGGAGGAGGACAGGAGGTCGGAGGATTTCATCAGTTATCGTTTAAGCCTTTTTCTGGATCGGAATACGGAGAAGGGAGAGGATGAACTGGAGATATGCAGATTTAAGCTTCGGCCCGGTTCGCAGCTGCGTGACAAGTATAAGGATTTTGACGATATGGTGACGGAATTCGATACGGTGGATGTCACAAAAGCGGACTGGGCAGCGCCGGGAGGGAAGACGCTTCCGGCAGCAGTGACGGATTATTTTGCCCGGTTGGTGCTGGAGGAGAGCGGCAGCAGGCCGGAGGATATTTCCTTTGCTTATCTATGTCTGAATCAGACAGGCGCAGTGGCGGACAAAGTGTTGGAGCATTATGTGGGAAGCAGACTGGCCGCTTTCCGGGGACAGTGGGAAATGGGAGCCGGGGATGGCGGCAGGGCAGAGGGGGAAGACAGGAACCGCAGGCTTTTTGACGGGCTGGTGCGGATATTGGATGAAATCCGGGGAAACCGTAGGCGGGGGAAGGATAGGATAGGAGACAGACATAGGATATTGGTGGAGTGAGGTTGGCAAATAAGGCTCGCAATAAGCGGGAAGTTAAAAAGAGAATTAGATATTTGTCATAGCAAAGAGAGGTGTACTATTTATGGCTAAGATATTGTATGACAATGAAATGGAATGCTGTGTGCAGGATTTCGTTTCCGTAGTCCCATGGGAGTTTTTGGGGGGAAGGATAGCCATGGAATTGCCCTGCGGTTTTGCAGAAATGGAAGAGGAGAGGAAGGCTTCGTATTATCCGTATGAAAAACGGCCGGAGCTTATTTTGGAAAATATGGATGAAGATGTCCGGATTACGCTGCAGCTTCTGGAGAGGGAGCAGGGAAGCGGAGATGTTTATGATGCGGTATATGATGTAAGCCGTCTTATGGAAAAAGCATTTCCGGAATATAAGCAATCCAATTTGCATCTGTCGGAAGAAGGGCATATGCCGATAGCGTGGTTCCTGCTTTTTATGGAGGATCTTCATGCGGAGCATATGAAAGCAGTTTCGCTGCCGGAGGGCGGGGGGATGCTGCTGCTTACGGTCACATACCCGGAAGAAAAAAATGTGAAATGGAGGCAGCTCTGTAAAGATTTGTTGGAATCCGTTCAGGCAGATATGCCGTTTACAAAAGAGCAGCAAAGATGAAAGGAGGCAGAAAAGCGTAGATATTGTAATATTCTGTAAAATTTGTATCAAAAGAATCAATGTACGACAAAGGGGGACATGCTATGGGAAGAGAATATTTAGTGGAAGGAGCAATGCTGATGTGTCTGAACGGAACAAACCCTACCAAGCTGAAGGTACCGGGCGGACACGGATATACCAGCGGAGGAAAGAATAAAGCGAACTGTAAGGACTGTACTATGTGCAAAAATATAGATTTTTTCGGTTCTTGCAGGCTCAATACGGCAACCTACACATGTGCCGGTTTTATGCAGCTTGACAGTAAATGGTTAAATACCAGCCTTGGGATGCTCAGCCCGGAAAAGGTGGACGGGGAAGAAGCATTGACCATGGACAGTGTGCTGATTTGCAAGAAGGGAGGGCTTATTTTCCCTCTTACTTCCGGACAGGGATATAACAGCAAGATAGATTGGAAAGCATTCAAAAAAAGGGTGCAGAATGCCGTTGCATGGGCAATGGGAAAAGGCTATGCGTCTTTGCGGCAGGGATGCTGTAAATTGGGGGCCGATCCGATTAATCTGAATACGGGAAATTATATTTATGAGAAAGAGGATTTAATCATTCCAGGCAGGGCACAGCTTGCTTTCCGTCTTTTCTATAATTCTATGGAAAAAGGGAAAGGCGGGAGCTTGGGTGTGGGCTGGCATCATAATTATGATATTTTTATCAAAGAAGAGGATAATGGGAGGACTTTGACGGTCTGTATGGAGGACGGAAGGCAAGTCCGATATATCCGTTCCATTAGAGACGTGTATGAACCTGTGCTTGGTGACATAGGGCTGCTTAAGAAAGAAAAGGACGGGTATCGTTACTGCATGGAAGGCGGAAAGGAATATTTCTTCGGCTCGGAAGGGCGGCTGTATGCATGTAAGGACGGAAACGGAAACACGGATACTTTGCTCTATAATGCCAAGGGACAGCTGGAAAAGGTAAAGGGTGCCGGAGGCGGAGAACTGAATTATATTTATAATGGGGAGGGCAGTCTTATCCGGGTACGCGACCATACGGGAAGGGAAGTGCAGATCTGGTACAGATATAGGAAATTATGGAAATTTGTCAATTCCCTGAGACAGGCATATTTTTACGAATATAATGAAGACGGCTGTTTGGAAAGCGTAGTGACGCCAAGGGGCATACAAGGAGTCTTCAATGAGTATGACGGAATTGGCCGTGTGGTAAAGCAGATTCTGCCGGACGGGGGCGTGACGGAACTGATGTACGATGATTTAAATATGCGTACTTATATGAAGGAGCCGAATGACAATATGGTCACTTATGAAAGTGACGAAAGATTCCGGAATGTGAAGACAATTTATGAGGACGGGGAAGAGATAACAAGGTATAATGGGAATAATCAGAAAACTTTGCATATTGACAAGCTGGGGAATAAGACAAAATTTCAGTACGATGAAAAGGGCAATCTGACAGGAGTGACGGATGCTCTGGGAAATACCAAGGAATTTATGTATGACAGCGAAAAGCGCATAACATCGGTAAAGCTGCCAGGAGGCGGGAGGATTTTCCATACATACGACAGGGAGGGAAATCTGACAGAGAGGATAGATCCGTGTGGAAATGCCGTCCGCATGTCCTATAATTCATACCGGCAGCCGGAGAAGATTTGGCAGCCGGACGGTTCGGAAGTCTGTATGGAATATGACGGCCGCGGAAATATAACAGGGCTTACAGATACTATGGGGAACCGTACAGCCTATGAGTATGATGCGCTGAACCGCGTCACAGCCGTGACGGACGGAAACGGGAGCGTCACTAGATTTACTTATAACGAAAGAAATGATATCGTAAAGGTGGTTAATGCATTGGGCATGGAACGCCGCTATGAATATGGGCTGAATGGCAAAGTGACGGGGGTGACGGATTTTGACGGCCATGCCGTAAAAGCGGTTTATGATGCTTCCAACCGGATGGAAATATTTGAAGACAAGGAGGGCATACAGACTGCTTATGTTTATGACACGATGGGCAACCTGACGGAGGAAAAAATGCCAAACGGCGGTATGCATACCTATACTTTTGATAAGATGAACCGTGTCACGGCATATACGGACGAACTAGGCGGCAGGACGGAATATGAATATGATGCTAACGGAAATTGCACAAAAATATCCGAGCCGGGCGGCAAAATAACGTTTTACACATATGATGCGCTGAACCGTATTGCCCGGGTGACGGAAGGGGACGGACTGGAAACAGTCTATGAATATACGCCCTTGGGGAAGGTATCCAAGGTGCTGTATCCGGGCGGGCTGACGGAGGAAACGGCATACGATGCCTGCGGCAGGGAGACGCAAGTGAAGGATATTCACGGAAATGTGATCCGTTATCAATACAATTCGATAGGGAAAATAACATGTATGGAGGATGATGACGGAAAGAAGACTATTTTCGATTATTTTGCCGGGGGCACACTGAAAAAAATACAATATCCTGACGGAACGTGGGATGAGTATGCCTATGACGGGAACGGAAATGTGACGGAAAAGAAAAATCAGGAAGGTTATATCCTTCGTTATGCCTATGATGCACTGGGCAGAATGGTCAGTGTTTCCAGCAATATGGGGGAAAAGAAGGAATATGAGTATGATGCCTGCGGTAATGTGACGGCAATGACGGACGGCAACGGAAATACAAAACGATATGAGTATTCGCCGGAAGGAAATCTGATTTCCGTAACGGATGCGGAAGGTAATGAAAGCATCTATGGGTATGACTGTATGGGGGCATTGATTTCAACGGAACGGAAGGCTGCCGGCAGGAAAGGGGCAGAGCCGGAAAATCCTTTCGGGTCTGTCTTGGCCTCAGAGGGAAGTCACATGGTTCTGTATGAGCGTGACATTGCAGGGAATCTGGCCGGAATTACGGATGCTTTAGGGAACAAGGTTTCCTACAGTTATGACAGCAAAGGGCGGATGATAAAGAAAAAAGATAAGGATGGCGGGGAGACTTTATTTGAGTATGGCTTTGCCGGTAACATACAGAACATAAAGTATGCGGACGGAAGGAGCGTGGAGTATGAGTATGATGCGCTGCGCAAACTGGTAAAGATAAAGGACTGGCTGGGTGAGACTCTGGTGGAGCCGGACCTGTATGGCAGGGCAGTGAAAGTTACCGATCATGCAGGGCAGACAGTAGGTTATGAATACGGGAAGCGGGGAGAAAAAAGCGCTGTCATATATCCTGACGGCGAGCGGGTGGAATACCGTTATGACGAACTGATGCGGCTTTCCTCTGTGCATACTGTGAATGGAGATATCCGTTATCACTATGACGGAAACGGCCGGCTGCGGGAGAAAATGCTGCCGGGCGGAGTTTCATCCTGTTATCTGTATGACAGATCAGGAAGGATAACAAAGATTATAAACAGTGACGGCAGGGAAGTGATAGACGAGCAGGAGTATGCCTATGACCGTGTCGGAAACAAGACGGAAATCGTGAAAAAGAGAAGAGGAATCCGCCATTTGGACGGCCGGTATTCGTTTTTGTATGATAAGGAAAACCGGCTCACAGGGGTGCGGCGCAATGGAGAGGATATCAGGCAGTATGCCTATGACGGCTATGGGAACCGTGTATATATGAATCAAGGGGGACAGGAAACCTGGTATGCATATAATGAGGCGGATCAGCTAGTTGGTATGGACGGAAACGGCAGCAGGAAGTATACTTATGACAGGAGGGGCAACCTGACCGGTGTGTACGGCAATGGAAAGATGCTTGCCGAGTACGAATATGATTCCGCCAGCCGTATCATTTACGCTGCTATGGAAAACGGGAAGTACAGCAGGTATCTTTATAATGGCTTGGGACAGCGAGTGGGAGAGCAAAAAGGAGGATCCCTGCCCGGTGACGGCAGTGTATCCGAAAATCTGTTTGTAGTGGATATTACGTCTGCCTATAATAATCTGCTGCAGGAAACAGAGGGCGGAAAAACAAGCAAGTACATATGGGACGATGGTGTGCTGGCTATGGCAGTCGGCGACAGCCGAAGGTATTATGTAAGGGATGACCTAAAAAGCCCGATGCGGTTTTTATATCAGAATGGCAGGCTGTCGGAAGCATATGACTATGATGAGTTCGGAAACCTGCAGCATGGGGAATGGGAAGGCGAACAGCCTTTTGGATTCACGGGTTATAGGAAAGATGCCGTAAGCGGAAATTATTTTGCGCAGGCGAGGGAATATATGCCGGAAAACGGAAGATTTGCCGGGGCGGATGTGTTCGGCGGCAATTTGGATGTGCCGGCTTCGCTGAATAAATATTTATATTGTTTTCAAAATCCTTTGATATATTGGGATCCTTGGGGATATTTCACGCCAGAGGAGGGAATAGAGGCACATGTAGTCTTGCAGACTGTGGCGTTGGGGACGTATCCGGGCAATGCGGAAGTAGAAAAATCTGTGAAAGGAAATCCTAATACAAAGACAGGAGGGGGACGGATTGATATTTATCTAAATGATAATGGAGATGGGATGGCGGAAGTGTATGAAATTAAGCCTATATCTCATTATAAAGATGAGAAGAAAAGGGAGGAAGGGATGGAACAAAGAGAAGGGTATATTGTTGGCTTAAGATCAATGGGTGTCCGGAACATAGATGAGGAAGGAACAACATTTAATCCTAATTACCTTACGCTTCCGTGCCCATCGAAGCCAGGAAAAAGTATAAGATATTATACTTATCCTGACGCTCCGGGAATGATTTATTATGGGTATGTAAATACGCCTAAAGAGGAGCCGAAGCCGAAGTTTTATCCACTTCCTCGGCCGCTTTCAGAACAAGAGAAAAGTGGCTGGAAAGCGGTGGGAGGTGTAGTGCTGCTATGTTTGGTTAGTTTAGCTTTCATATATTTCTTAGGGCCGGTTGGAGCAATTGTTTTGGCTGATAATGGTACTGGTGGTAATGGATGCGATGCCATCGCCTGATAATCCTAAGAAATAATTTATTGCCGGAAATAATTTCTGCATATTTAAAGCTTTTAGGTAAACATGAAATTGAAAATTATAAGGTGTTATGTTAAGTTCATTATTGTAAAGAAGTTATTGCAGTAAACGGCAAAAAATTTGCCGTTTACTGTAGTTCTATAGTAGATGGGGGAAGGAAGAGAAAAGGAGAAAAATGAATAAAGCTAAATTGATAAAACAGATTATCGGGAGTGAGGCAGAAAAATTGGGGTTTTCCTATGAGGGTGCGGAAGACGGAGATTATTCATTCTATAAAGAAGAGGGGGAATTGAAGCAATATATCCTTGTGAAAATTGTGCAGGGAAATTATTTGGACTTGGAGTTAATGTCAAATGCATACGGACAGAAAGCCGTATCTGTAAAAGGAAGCGCATTGGCCGGGGAAAATGAGGAAGGGATGCATTCGGTACTGAAATGGTGGGAGTGGGAAAATGAAGAAGACTTCGTCAGAATACTCAGATACTTTGCCAAGATTATTGAGGAAAAGGGAGCCGAAAAACTGCAGGAAATCAGCGTGCCGACAGAAACCGAACCTACGGTAGAGATGGAAAAGGCTCTTTATGGGAATCATGCGGAACTGGACAGGCAGTATAGGGGAAAACTTGGCATTACGGCAGACATGGATTTCCGGACTGTAGCCGGCATAATCGGCACGGCGGTCCTGTCCACAAAAAGCATGGGAATAAAGGAGACGGAAGCGGATTTGGTGGGCATAGCCGCAGTGGTGGGAACCGAAATTGTGAACAGGTCCGGCGGAGGGAACTGGAATTGGATAGAAGGGTTTGCAAAGCTGTGCCTGATAGAAAACATTGGGGGGAAAAAGTATAAGTCGGAATCGCCTTTGGGAATTGTGTTTTGGTATAGGACAATGGGGAAGGATAATGTGGACGGCTTGCTGAAGAGGATGGGGGATAAACGGCGGCAATAATTAAAGAGTTATAGCTTGGTAAGACGGCTGCTTCAATTTTACCGAAGCCGAAAGACAGGGTAAAGGTCATTTACCTGACAATGCTGTTTTCGCTGGGAACGGAAAACTTTTTGCTGGCATTTTCCAGAGAGCCGATTTTATGGTGCATTGGGCAGCTTATCGTGCGGCACTTATGATGTTTGTGCTCGGGTTGAGCGGAAGTTTAATCTGTATTATTTTAGGCAGGAAACTGAAGAAGTATCAATATAGGGAAAAGTAGAAGGCAATGAGTCTGAAGCGGGCAGAACCGGATTTACGGTTCTGCCCGCTTGATATTTTCTCTGCATTCAACAAAATATAACCTAGAACCTCAGTTAATCTTTGAAAAGTTCTATAAATGATGAATCAAAAATTCTGATATTTTTTCTGCCATTTCTTGTTGGTAAAATTGCATGTCTGCATGGCCGGCATTTTGAATGGCATAAAATTGTGCCGGCACATTATTTTTTTCCAGTTCCGCATAGAGCAATTCGCTGTTTCTGATAGGCACAATATGGTCTTCTTTGCCATGGGCTATGAAAAAGGGCGGGGTGGATGAAGTGATTAAGGAAAGCGGGGCAGAAAGCGCTGCCAGATCAGGATGCTTCGTAGGCTCATAGCCAAGAAGCATGTGTGCCGGAGAAGGACATTCCGGGACGGATGCGGCTTCTTTGTTTTCTGCGGCGGAACAAGGCGATTCCAATGTGAAGCAGGAAGGGCCATAGTAATCAATGACTGCCAATACATCACTGGACTGTTCCAAGTAATCTCCTTTGTCGTATTCTTTCTTTCCATTGGCTGTGCCGGCCATTGCGGCTATATAGGCTCCTGCGGATTCCCCTCCGATGGCGATTCTGTGCGGATCAATGCCGTAGGCGGCGGCATGTGCCCGTAGGTAGCGAATTGCTTTTTTTATATCTTCTAGCTGGGCAGGGAAGTGTGCGCTGTTTGACAGACGGTATTCCACGCTGGCCACAGTAAAACCTCTATGTGCGATATGGAAAAGCCAAGGGATATGTGCCGAACGGTCCATAGTGACCCATGCACCGCCGCAAACCCATATGAGAAGTGGGCGCGGATTTTCATTTGCCTGACGGAATGGAAGTATAATATCCATTTTCAGGTCTTTCTGTTCATAAAACGGGAACCAATAGGGAACCTGTGCAAATGTGACACCGGAAAGGAGTGTCAGAGGGGTATCTTTGTTATAGATTGATATTTCTTTTTTCATTGTGAGCCTCCTTGTTAAAGTGGATGGTTCCTTATTATAGAGATAGGATTGGAAAGAAAACAGAACAAAGCTGTTCCTTTTTGACAGAAATGTGTCAATTGACAGCAAGATTGTTCTTTTCTTAGGACGGATTCCCACATAAAATCAAATTATAGAAAAGAAAACGGTACGATATTGAATGACAGAATGATGGCCGATAACATATCAAACGATAGAGTATTAAGATCGGAATATTAAGACTGGAATATAGACTGGAATATCAAGATCAGAATATCAATGTCGGAATAGCAAACAATAGAATATCGTTTTATCAGGAAAGAGAGGTAATATGTTATGAAAAAGAAGGCAATAGCACTCATGCTTGCAGTGACCATGGCGACGGGACTGCTGGCATGCGGAGGCAGTGACGCTGGAGAAGTTTCCGATTCTGCATCGGTGGACGAGGCATCCGGAGAGGCTGGGGAGGACAGTGTTTATTTTGATGAAAGGCAGCATTTGGTAGTGGCATTCCCTACTTGGACAGGCGCTCCGGTGGATACGGAAATGGTGACGGAGAAAGTAAACGAGATTCTGACGGAAAAATACAACATTGAAGTGGAATTCCAAATCAGCGACTCCGGATCATATAAGCAGAATATGACGCTGGCTCTTTCCGGCGGGGAACAGATTGACATTATGAGTACATTGTTTGCCGGATATTCCACTATGGTAAATCAAGGGTATCTGATGGATCTGGAAGAAGACAATATATTCCAGAATTACGGGCAGGGCATTACGGAAGTAATCGGCAAAGAGTACATTGATGCCTGCCGTGTAGACGGTGTGCTTTACGGAGTGACGAATACCCGTGATTATGCGGTAGGACGCGGCTGCATGGCTGTCGGTACGGAATATCTGGAGGGTATCGGCTATGAGATACCGGAGGGGACCGATGAGATTATACCGATTACGGCAGAGGAATTGGAAGATATCTTTGCAAGGCTCCATGAGAAATATCCTGATTTGGAGGTGTACCGTCCGGCGGCCGTTGACTTGGTACAGCAGACTTTGATAGACCAAATAGGCGGAGACAATTTCGGTGTTATTCTTGGGGACAGTGAGGAACTGAAGGTGGTCAATCTCTTTGAATCCGAAGAGTATAAGAATTTCTGCAAGAGAGTATATAATTGGAATCAGCTCGGGTATATCAGCAAAGATGCTTCCACTGATACAACCAGTGTAGTTACTCTTATAAAAGAAGGTGTGCTAATGGCATACGGAACCGGTGGAAAACCGGGGAGCAGGGCACAGGAATCCGTAGGATGCGGGCGGGATATGACCATATTCCAGACAAGGGAAGATTATGTGGCATCTTCTTCTATAGCCTCATATCCGTGGACTATCCCGATTACCACAGTTGATCCGAAAGCATCTATGATTCTTATGAATGAACTTTACACTAATGCGGAATTGGCTGATTTGATTATTTACGGAATAGAAGGGCGGCATTATGAAATGACAGGAGACGGTTTACTGGATGCCGGTGCAGGAACCAACCCGGATGATTACAGTACATTAGGCTGGCTGTATCCGAATCAGTTCGCAAGCACTGTTCCTGTAGGAAACAGCGCAGATTTGTGGGAGCAGACAGAGAAATTCAACAACGAGGCAAGAAAATCCCCGGCAACAGGTTTTGCCTTTGACAGCACAGTCATTGCAACGGAACTGACTGCGGTTTCCAATGTTTATTCGGAATACCAAAGGAGTCTGGAATTCGGTTTTGTAGATCCGGAAACAGTGATACCGGAAATGCTGGAGAAGCTGAATGCGGCAGGGCTTCAGAAAATAATTGAGGAAAAGCAGGCGCAGCTTGATGCATGGGCAGCAACAAGGTAAAAATGTAAACATAGGGCAGATGCAGAAAGGCAGGAAACGGTTTCCTGCCTTTACTGTGATATTGATATTGTTTACCCTCGAAATTCTCTTGGCGTCATCCCCGTAAATCTCTTAAACTGTTTGGAAAAGTAGGAAATGCTCTGGAAACCGCACCGGATGGCAATATCGCTTATGCTCATATCAGAACCTGCCAACAGCCGCTTGGCTTCTTCTATCCGCTCATAAATAATATAGTTGGTCAGGGAGAAACCGGTTTCCCATTTGAAGAGGTGGGACAGGTAGTCCGGAGTAAGGTAAACCATGGCGGCCAGTGATTCACGAGTAAGTTCTTGATTCAGATGGGTGCGGATATGTTTCTTTACAGCCATGACAGCCCTGTCCTGGCCGGCGGTATGGTCGGACAGGCATTTGCCGTACAGTTCCAGGGAACTGGATACCCAGTTTATCAGATCTTGAATGGAAGAGTATGCCTGTTCCAGTGAGGAACGGGAAATTTGTTCCCGGAAAGAAGGAAGGGCTTCTGCATTGGTAGTTTCCATGCAGCTAAATAAGATCTGCAGGAAACTGTAAGAGAAATTGGCCAGGGTGTCTTTGGTCACATGCTTGGAATGCTGCAGGGAATTCAAAAATATAGTTACCATAGATAAAAGCTGATTCTCCTTCCGCTGAAGAAGCAGGTCAGTCCAATGGCTGGAGGGAAAGTTCAGGTTTTCTTCTTTGTCTTCTGTCTGCCGGTGGATGGCAAGATCAAAGACATGATTTTCCTTAGAGACATTTTTTCCGGCTGCATCCAGTAAATTATGTATGAAATCCGGAAATTCCCATATCCTGCAGCCGGAAGCAGGAATATAAAAATTGAATGTATTGGGGAAGCGGGGCACGAAGTCATGCAATGCCTGCCTGCATGTTGATAACAGTGCCTCTCTGCTTCGTCCTGTCTCGGGCAGGGGAAGGAAGTAAAACTGCCTGTTTATGCGGACGGTAATGGGCGTTTCTTTCCGGCCATAAAAATATTCCCGGACAATATTTTTCAGGGTAAATTCATAGAGATCTTTTTCTATAGGTATTTTCTCCATATGGTTGCACTGGATCAGGAGAATCAGATACGATGTTCCGGCAGCGGCAGGATTTAAGTTCCTTCTGGTTAATTCGTTGATAATATCCTGCTGTTGGCTGGCAATGGCTCCTTCCGAGAGATCCAGCCAGAACAGTTCCCATAGATAAAGTGCATTTTCTTTCCAGTAACCGGCTTGCTGCATATTCAGTTTGGCACTGGCCTGTCGGCGGTACTGGTCCACGGCCTTGGATACGGCGGCAAGGAGTTCTTCCATGGCTACCGGTTTCAGAAGATAGTCGATGCTGGTCAGCCGCATAGCTTTAGAGATGTATTCAAATTTGGCATAGGCAGTAAGGAAGATGCAGATAGTGTCCAGACCTTGCCTGCGGATATGATCCAGAAGTTCCAGCCCGCTGCCGCCCGGCATCTCTATATCGAGAATCATAACGGCAATATCATGTCGGGCAAAACATTCCAAGCCTTGCGTAATGTTGTAGGCACAGTAGATTTCCTCGAAGAACCGGGTGTTTTCTGTAATTTTCTTTTTGGTGCTTTCCGCACTGTAGTATTCATCGTCTACAATCAGCAGATTCATCGTTACCTCTTTTCATATTTTAAAGTATTTCCTGTTTCAAGGTAAATCATATCTTTGTTCAGCCGGCAGGATCTTCCAGTGGCTGATAGGGAAAGTCTATGTCAATCTGTGCCCCGGCATGGGTACGGTTGCTGAAGGAAAACTGTGTTTCGGGAAAAATGCTGCATAGGCGCAAGACGGCATTTGTGATTCCTATATGGGAGATATCGGTGTGGTCGGGGTATGCGGGATCTGTCAGCCGAAGCAGCATTTTCTCCGAAAAGCCTTTTCCCGTATCCCAAATGCATATGTGGAGCCATATCCTATCTCCTGTCTCATGGGATGTGATGTCTACATGCATTTCCAGTATTCTTCCCATAACCACTTCGTGCTTAACGGCATTTTCAATGAAATTCAGAATAAGCAAGGGAACTACCGATGCCTGCAGGAAAACATCGGGACAGCCGATAAATAGGGCAAGGCATCCGGGATAGCGGATTCCTGACATATCTACATAATTTTTTACCATCTGCAGTTCCTCAAAAAGAGGGACGGCCAGACCGGAAGAAAGGGTATAGCGCAGATGGCGGCTAAGATCCGTAAGCATGGAGCGGGCTAAGTCCAGATGCTCGGCTTCTGTCAGCTGATAGGCGGTATTTAAGCAGTTTATCATAAAATGCGGCGTAATCTGCTGCTTCAGGTACTGAATTTCCAATTCTTTCCGCTGAAGTTTTTCTTCGTAAATATCTATTTTCAGATTTCGGATTTCCTTTACCATTCCGTTAAAGGCTTCGGACATCTTTTCATATTCTATCAATTGCCCGGTGGTGGAAATCTGATTTTCCAAGTCGCCTTCGGAAACTTTTTCTAATGCTTTTGTAAGGCTTGCCACCGGTTCGATAATTCTTTTTTTCACAAAATAGACAAACAGCAGGCAGAGAATAAGGAAGACTCCGGTGGTTAGGACAAAATCCCGTATTAGGGAGGTGTTCATTGCCTGTATTTCAGAATAAGGAATCAGTCTTGTCAGGTATAAGTCATTGTTGGTAAGGGGCTGCTGTACTGCAAGCATTTTCTGGCCATCAATATATCTGATTTGATAGGAATCGGTCAGGATTTCCGTCTGTAAGGATATAGGGGCGGCTTTCCGCCCGAAAAGCCGGTTATCGGGAGTGGTCAGATAAAGAGCCACATCGTCCGGGTATGCACTGGTAACGGAGCCTAAAAGGGCATCCACACTGACATAGGCCCCCAATCTGGCGGTGGGCATATAGATAGTACGGAGCATGTACCAAGAGCCGTCCAGTTCCACGATGTTCCAGTCCGTAGGATATTCTTCATCGGAAATGATCTCACGGAGGGAGTTGCGTAGGCCGATGCTATTGCCCCTGTTTTTTCTGGTCATCAGAAAGGTGTCGTTTGCCGGGTAATACAATAAAAAACCGTCGGCCGTATAAATGGAAAGGGAACTTAGGAAGTCGCGGTCCAGATGGTATAAGGAACTGTACCATGCGGTGGAGTTTGCTTCCTGATAAAGCAGGCTGCTGTAATTGGCATTTTCAATGGTTACCATGTACAGATAAGTTTCAATACGGTCCAGTTCGGAATCAATTTGTTTCTGATATAACTCTACCGTGTCCCGTGTATTGCGGTAAATACGGTTCAGCAACAGGCGCAGGGCGGTGCGTCCGTTCAGGCTTATGAGGGTAAAAAAGAGAGAAAGCACGGCAAGGAGCAGAAAAAGACTGTATGTGTTTATGGATAATCGCTGCATTTTCTTTTTCATGAATACCACCTTAAGGAATAAGATTAAATGTTTTCATTTAACAGGGAAAGCCGGATAATTTTCAGTCTAGCGGTATCGGGATTCAATGTCAAGGCGGTATGTGCCAGATGTCCGGATTATGCAAATATAAGTCAGGATTGTTGTTTTTTGCCCAAGAGAGGCATTTTATAATAAAAATATGAAAAAAGGTGCCGTATGATGATGCGGCGGAAATGAAAGGAGCGTAAAATGACAATGGCGCAGAAGAAAGTGGCGGCTCCAGACGGCCGCAAAAAAATGTCATGGCGGAGATTCCGCCGTTATATCCCAATTTATTTGCTTATGCTTCCGGGGCTGATTTACTTGTTTGTCAACAATTATATGCCTTTGCCGGGGCTGGTGGTGGCGTTTAAGCAGTATAACGCCAGAAAAGGAATATACAAAAGTGACTGGACGGGATTTGAGAATTTCAAATATCTCTTTGCCACTAACGATGCTTGGGTAATTACAAGAAATACCATCTGCTATAACTTGGTTTTTATAGTGGTGAATACAGTATTGGCGATTGTGGTTGCCATTATTCTCAGCGAAATCTGGGGGAGGGCGAAAAAGTTCTATCAGAGTGCCATACTTCTTCCCTTTCTGATTTCTTCGGTTATTGTTGGTTATCTGGTATTTGCCTTTCTTTCCGTGGAAAACGGATATATAAACAATGCGGTTCTGCCTTTCTTTGGGAAGGAAGGGATCAGTTGGTATTCGGAGCCGAAATATTGGCCGTTCATTTTAGTTTTTGTGAGCGCATGGAAGTCGGTAGGATATAACTGCATTATCTATCTGGCAACGCTGCTTGGATTTGACCGTGCGTATTATGAATCGGCTCAGATTGACGGGGCGACAAAACTGAAGCAGATTCGTTATCTCACGATACCGATGCTGAAGCCTACAATTATCATGCTTACCCTTATGTCCGTAGGGCGTATTTTCTATTCGGATTTCGGGCTGTTTTATCAAGTGCCCATGAACCAAGGGGCGTTATATTCCACGACGCAGACCATTGATACCTATGTTTACCGGGGGCTGCTGCAGCTGGGGAATATTTCTATGTCGGCGGCGGCAGGTGTTTATCAGTCTGTCATAGGTTTTATTCTGATTCTGTCGGCAAACCTGTTTGTGCGGAAAATTGATCAAGACAGTGCACTTTGGTAAGAGAAGGAGGATACCGGTCATGAAGACAAGAGAAGACAAAATATTTAATATAGTGGGTCATGCAGTGATGATTCTGCTGACGGCCATGGCGATTATCCCGTTTATTCTGATGGTAATTTCATCATTGACCTCCAACGGCACCCTTTTAAGTGACGGCTATTCTTTTTTCCCGAAGGAGTGGAGCGCCTATGCATATCAGTGGGTCTTTGCCTCCAATGGCGGCACGGTGCTGAAGGCGTATGGGATTTCATTCCTGATAACGGGGCTTGGAACGGTATGCAACCTACTGCTGACAATTGGCCTGGCTTACGGAATGTCAAAGAAGGATTTACCCGGCAAGGGACTATTTACATTTTTTGTAGTATTTACTATGCTGTTTAATGGAGGGCTGGTTCCTACATATATTAATTATACAAATATATTCCATCTGAAGGATACCTTCTGGGCATTGTTGGTTCCAAATCTTTTGATGAGCGCATTCAATGTTCTGCTGATGAAAAGTTATTTCATGACCGGCGTACCGGAAGAAATTTTAGATGCGGCTTATATTGACGGGGCCAGTGAGTTTCAGACGATGGTGAAGATTGCGGTTCCTCTGTCCAAGCCGATTATTGCCACGGTAGGTATGTTTGCGGGAATTGCTTACTGGAATGACTGGAATAACGGTTATATTTATCTGGTGAAAAGGACGGATCTTTACAGCATTCAGAATCTGCTCAATCGGTTAATGCAGAATATCAGTGCGCTGACGCAGAATGCCAGCCAAGTGGGGAATGTGAATCAGGGGCTGGCTGAGATTCCTTCTGTATCTATTCGTATGGCAATGGCTACACTCGGCATATTGCCTATAGTGTTAATTTATCCTTTTATTCAGAAAAACTTTGTGAAAGGAATTACACTGGGAGGTGTGAAAGGCTGAGAAAGTATTAGTGCCCGGTAAGGGAGCACGCGGAACTGGAAACAGCAGGCCCCTCTACGCCCCTCATGTCATTCACTTAATCCGCAGCCCGCGTCAGGAACCATGTTTTTATTCGGACGCGCTTTCGCTCTGCGGCAAACGCAGCGGTACTAAGGCACTAAAATACAGTGCCTAAGTGCCGGCGTTTTTCAAAGGTCCGAGTAAAAACATGGTTTCTGACGCGGGCTGTGGATTAAGTGGATGACATGGGGGTCGTAGGGGGGCGGAATTGGAATAGGAGAATGAGATGAACGGAGAGTATGTAACGGTAACGGAGGTATTTGACTTTGGGCCTCATATCAGCAAAGTGATATTGAATGTAGGGAAGCGGCTGAAGAACGCGGAACTTTCGGGGGATCAGTTCCGTGTGTCGGTGAAGCGCACGGCGGTATCGGGGGAGAATTTTGTATGGCCGGTTTTTATGGGGGAAAAGCCGGAGGATTCTATGACAGGCATAAGAAGGATTAAAGAGGCATATGTATCGAATGGGGATGGCATAAGGACAGAAGAAGGGGAGTATATTACGCTCTGTATGTATTGCGACCCAAGAGAAGGGCTGGGTTCTATCATTCGGTTTGACGGGGAGCATAATGTGACGGTAAATGTGGCGTACAAAGTGGAACAGACAGCACCAATTCACTCTGCGGACGGTGTGACGGAGGGGCTTGTGTTTACGCGGGACGGCGGAAACCATATTGTTTACGGGGATATGCTGAAAACGGCATTTTCCGAAGATGCCCAAGTTTCTCTTGGATATTGTTATTACCGCCCGGAGGAGGCGGATCAGCATAAAGTGCCTTTGCTGATTTGGCTGCACGGTGCGGGGGAAGGGGGCAGCGAACCTCTGATTGCGGCAATCGGGAATAAAGTTGTGAATCTTATTTCGCCGGAAATTCAGCAGCTGTTTGGCGGTGCTTGGCTGCTTACACCTCAGGCTCCTACTATGTGGATGGATGACGGAACCGGAGAGTATACGAAAGACGGATCGTCTATGTATGTGGAGCCGTTAGAGCAGTTGATTAAGGGTTATATTGATGCCCATGAGGAGATTGACAGGGAAAGGATATATCTTGGCGGTGATTCCAACGGAGGCTTTATGGCAATGAAAATGCTGCTGCGCAATCCCGACAGATACGCTGCAGTTTTTCCTGTGTGTGAGGCATTGCCGGATGAAGCCATGTCAGAGGATGACATAGCAGGCATTGCCAAGAAGCCTATCTGGTTTACTCATGCAAAGGATGATCCGGTGGTGCCGCCGGAATATTATGTCATACCCACTTACCGGAGATTGCTTGCGGCGGGCGGAAAAAATATTCATCTTACACTGTGGGAGCATGTGACGGACCACACAGGCAGATATTTTAACGAAGATGGGACGCCCTATACCTATATTGGTCATTGGTCATGGATTCCTATGTTAAATAATGAGTGCAGACTGGATTTTGACGGAAAACCGGTAGTTTGGGAAGGAAAAGAGGTTACGATACTGGAATGGCTGGCAGCCCAAAGGCTGACATTGGCATAGGGAGTGAGGAAAACGGCTGCGGGGAGCGGCAGGATGGAAAGCCGGAATATTATGGGAAAAGACAGGGAACATTTATAGAGCGGATGAAAAAAGAAACCGGCAGATTACGGGAACGGTAATCTGCCGGTTTCGCTTTATGATACTTCAATTATACGGATTGCCATATATTGACGGCCGGGCATTTTTATTTTGGTGATGCCGCTGTGCACACCGGCATCGGTAATTGTCATTTCCCAAGTATCTATGATATCCACTTGAAAATGGCGGTCTTCCGGTAAATAGAGATCCCGGCAGGCAGGCTGCATAATTCCCAGATAATGAATTTCATAGCCGCTGGTCGGTATTGCAGAAGGAGGCTGGAAGCCTTCTGTTTTTTCATATTTCTGGTTTGCGGCAATTCCTACCGTTTCATCGAAGATTCCCTGTCCTTCTTTGATATATCCGCCCGGGACTTCTTTCAGTATGTCTAAAAGGAAACGAAGCCTAGGGGTGCTTTCTCCTTTGAGGAGTCCGCCGTGGGACCACCAGAGGATTTCGTTCTCGGCAAGGAAAGTTTCTCCATGGCCGCAGTGGCCGCCGCGCAGCATTCCCTCCCAGAATCTGCGGACAAGTTCCTGTCCGGTAATATTGCCCCAGCCCAGTTCCAGGTTGCCTTCGTAGCAGATTTCGTCCCAGACTACGGGCTTGCGGTATTTTTCCATATAAATGCCGGTATCTTCCGTGGTTCGGTAAAAATCGGTGCGCTGCAGGGAACAATGGGTAATCCATGGCCTGCTGTGGTCATAAAAATCACCGCAATTGTGGATGGAACGAAGATGCTGATAGGGGTCTTTTTCCTGAACCAGCTCTCCGTAACGTTCCCAGTCCGCAACGGATTTTGTTCGGATAAGGTCGTATTCGTTTGCCAGTGACCACCACACATTGCGGTATGCCCCGTAACGGGCAACTACATAGCGGAGGTAATTGTCACAGCTTGCCGCATCCATCAGTATATTTCCCCACCGGTCATAGGGATGCATTAGGATGATATCCGCTTCGATGCCCATATCACGCAGCTGCCGAATGCGTTCATCATAACGGCGGAAGTGTGCCGGATTGGGACGCATGTAGTTAAAGTCAAGATTTGGTTCCGCATGCGGCATTCCTGGAAAATGAATTTGCTTTTTTTGGTTGATTTCTATGAGGGAAGGATTCAGTCCTTCGCCATGCCCGTGCTCAAAGGGATGAGTCAGCGGCTCTTTGGTATTATAAAGGTAAAATTTAGGGAAAAAGCAAAAACGGATTTTGTTGAAAGGGCTGTTCTTCAAGGTTTCCAGAGTCTGTTCCTGTAATTCCAAAGTTTGGTTTGCCCAAGCATAGCATGTGGTTCCTATGGAATAGTAGCAGCTGCCGTCTTCATAGCGGAGCCGGACTTGATCTGCCACACGCACAGGGCCGTGATTGTTTTCACCGGCCGGGACAGCCGTAAAACTTCCTGTAAGCTGTTCTCTTTCGGTCAGTTCGTTTTGGAAAGTCCCTTCTATTCGGTAATGATATATGCCTTCGAAGGAGGGCATGAAACGAATACGGTAGATTCCTTCGCCATCATAAAAACCTTCTATTGTTTTTTCTTCGTTTTCTCCTTGAAAAGTGGCAGTGACGGTATAGTCCGTAAACGGGTTGCCGTCGCTTCTGCCATGTAAACTGATTTCAAATATATCCCATCTTTCTATTGTCTGCATAAATAGCTTTCTACTCCTTTCCTGAGAATCAACCTTAGGCGTGCATGTCTGCGGCTTTACGTTCTGCCAATGACTGTCCGTATGGCTTCTTTCCATGTATTGCGCTTTTTCTCCCGTACGGAGGGTGGCATGTCCGGTCGGTACTCACGATATGAAATATTCTGAAATACCTTTGCCTTATCGTAGATTCCGGCGGTAATCCCTGCCAGATAGGCCACGCCGATGGCAGACAGTTCTTCCGCATCGGGAACAAGGATGCCGCATCCGGCCATATTGGATTGGAACTGCATCAGGTAAGGATTGCCGGTAGGCCCTCCGTCCGCACGGAGGATTTTGATGTTTTCCCCGAAGTCGGGTACCATTGCTTCAAATACATCGGTTACCTGCTGGGCGATGCTTTCCACAGCCGCTTTGGCAAATTCGGCTTTCTTGGTAGTCCGGCTCATGCCCAGAACTGCGGCCTTTGCGCTGTCGTTCCAGTAAGGGGCAGAGAGGCCGGTGAAAGCCGGTACAAAGATAGTGGAATCCTCCGGGTTTGCCTGCAGGCAGAGTTCATTTACTTCTTTTGCGGAACGGAGCAGTCCAAGGTCATCCTTGAGCCAGCTGATTACGGCGCCGGTATAATTGATATTGCCTTCCAGTACATAGCTGGGCACGCCATCGATGCGCCATGCCAGTGAGGAAGCCAGTCCGTGCCTGCTTGCTATTTTCCGCTTGCCGGTGTTCAGCATCATGGAAGAACCGGTGCCATAAGTGGTTTTCATCATACCGCTTTCATGGCAGTGCTGCCCGTACAAGGCACCGTGAGAATCTCCCATCACACAGCGGATCGGAATCTTATAGTCAAGCACACCCTCGAAGTCCGTTTCTCCGAAATTCCCGTTGCTGTCCATGATTTCCGGAAGGACTTTTGCCGGTATGCGGAAAAGAGTGCAAAGTTCCTGACTCCAGTTAATGGTATCCAAGTCCATAAGCTGTGTCCGGGAGGCATTGGAGGCATCCGTTGCAAATACCTTACCGCCCGTGAGGCGGTATACTAAATAGCTGTCTACCGTCCCTATATGCAAATCTTTGCTGTCTATGTCCATGCAGTCATTTTCTAAAAGCCAGCGCATTTTGGCCGCAGGGAAAAAGGGGGAAAGGGGCAGGCATGTAATCCGGCGTACGGTTTCGGCTTCCGCTTCCATCTGTTTCACAATATTTGCCGCCCTGCCGCATTGCCATACGATGGCAGGGCAGAAAGGCTTTCCGGAGGGGCCGAAAGCAACGGTAGTTTCCCTCTGGTTGCTGATGCCTACGGCTGCAATCTCTTTGGAATGGATATCGGTTCTGGCTAAGATTTCCTTAAGCCCGGAGATGATGTTGTCGTATACTTCCTCCATATCATGGGATACCCAGCCCAGTTCATTGACAATCTGGCGGTGAGGGCGGTCCACCCGGGTGACCGCCGTTCCGTTTTGGTCAAAAAGAAGCATTTTTGTGCCCTGTGTGCTTTGATCAATGCTTAATATATATTTTTTATCTGCCATGTCAGTAGTTCTCCTTGGCTGTTTTGGCAATTCCCTCTGCATTCAGGCCATAATGATCGAATACTGCTTGGGATTTGCCGGTAATAACCGGCGCATCAGGCAGCGCAAGGTTGATTACTTTGCGTGGGCATTGCTGTCCGATGACCTGACTTACCATGGAACCAAGGCCGCCGAAGGGCGAATGCTCTTCCGCAGTCAGGATTAGCTTGGAGCGCAGTGCGCAGTTTATGATGGCTTCCCTATCCAGAGGTTTGACGCAGCACATATCCAGAACTGCCGTGTGAATTCCTTCCCGGGCGAGAATCTGTGCAGCCAGCACGGCAGGACGCGTCATTTCACCGCAGGCAACGATTGTTATCATGTCCGGAGGCAGCGTTTTCCAGTCCATCCCGGAAGAAGGAAGGGCTTGGGCGGCTTCGCCGTCAATGATTACGGTGGCTTGGTCCATAATAAAGGGGCAGTTCTCGGGATAGATATCCTCCACCGGATTTCTTCCCACGCGGATATAGGACGGTTTTTCATCCAGAAGCAGGGCATCTATCAGCTTTGCGGTCTGGAAACGGTCGCTGGGAAGGTAAACCCGCATGTTAGGAATGGACGACATGGCCGCAATATCCTGTGCGGAATGATGGCTCATGCCAAGTTCTCCATAGCTGATGCCTCCGCTGATGCCTACCAGCGTCACATTGGTATTGGAGTATGCCACATCCACTTTGGCCTGTTCGTAGCTGCGGGTGGAGAGAAAGCTGGCAGGGGAGAAGCAGAAGGGCTTTTTGCCGCATTTTGCCATTCCGGCAGAGATGCTGACCAGATTTTGTTCTGCAATCCCTACTTCCACGGATTGCTCCGGGAACCGCTGGAAAAAAGGAGCCATGGAAGCGGAACCTCTGGAATCGCTGCAGAGTACGGTGATATCCCTATCTGTCTCCGATTTTTCTAATAAAACATCACAGATTGCTTTTCTGTTTGGAATGTTATTCATGTTAATCCTCCATGCCGCCTTTGGGCGGCTCATATAGAAATAAAAAAAGCTGTATTTATCGGTCAATGATTATGCTTGACAGGATTGCCGGCGTGTCAGTTCAGCCCGGATAGTTTCATATTCTTCTGCGGTCGGCACATGATGATGCCATGAGGCCTTATTTTCCATGATGTCTCCTCCGCCGAATCCCTTGACGGTATTGGCAATAATGCATGTGGGGCGGTCAGTGATGTTCTTTGCCTCATCAAAAGCATGGTTTAGGAGGTCAATATCATTGCCATCCGTCACGATGACATGCCAACGAAAGCTTTCAATGCGGTTTTTCAGGCTTTCATGGCTCATGACTTCTTCCGTTGACCCCGATATCTGCAGCCGGTTTCTGTCGACGACGGCACAGAGATTGGACAGTTTATAGTGTCCGCCTGCCATAAAGCCTTCCCAGACGGAGCCTTCCGCCAGTTCGCCGTCTCCCATGACTGTGTAGATGCGGTTGTTTCTCCCGTCCATGCGGCAGGCCAACGCCATGCCGACACAGACCGGAAGACCATGCCCTAAGGAGCCGGAGTTCATTTCGATGCCGGGAAGCTTATTGTTGGGGTGCCCGATGAACTTAGAGCCGAAGGAGGAAAATTCATTGACGACCTGTTCCGTAGGGAAAAATCCTTTGTCGGCCAGCACCGCATAATAAGCTTCTACGGAATGGCCTTTGCTCATAACGAATAAATCACGGTTAGGGTCATCCATATTTTCCGGGCTGATATTCATTTGGCAGTGGTATAATGCCACTAGGATGTCCATGACGCTGAAATCGCCGCCGATATGCCCGCCTCCGGACTTCATGATCATATCAAGGACAACTTGGCGCAGTTCAAAGGATTTTGCTTTCAGATTTGTCATTTTATTCACCTCTTATATATGCTTTTACTTCTTCATCATTGTTGTCATATAAATCCGGCTGGATGCCGATATATTTGCATGCTTCGTACAATACAGGCACTATATCCTTATGGATGCCTACGCAGTGGTGGATATAAGGGCCTTCCACTATTTTAGCTTCCAGGCGTTTCAGATTTTCCACTTCCACCCATACATAAGTTCCTTTGGTATAAGGCCCGTCTATGCCTTTTGCTTTGCCCAGCAGCAGGGAATATTCTCCGTTGTCTCCGTCAAAACGGCAGAGTGTCATTTCGCCGTGCTTTGCTTCTGCTTCCACGGCACCCGGATGGTCGAAGGCAAGAGGGTAGCCGATGGAGGGCTTGCAGCCGGCACAGCTGATAGGCCAAGGGCCGCAGTGCTGCAGCAGTTCACCGTTTTCATTGTCAGGATGGCGTACGGTCCAGTCGGCAAAGAAGGTTCTGGCTTCGTCCATGCCTGCTGCCTCGCATAGGATTGCCGTAACTGCGCCATGAATGTCGGTTTCGCATACTACGGGGAATCCTTCTTCATTCAGAAGACTATTGGCAGCGCAGGGCATGATGCCGATTTCGTCCTGCAGTGCATTCCAGCATTGGATGGCTGCGGCATTGCAGCCGTATCGGTCTGCCAGCCGGCGTATCGCGACTTTCAGTGCCGCTACGCTTTCCAGTTCCGTTTCCTTGATTTTTATGTCAAAATGTTCCGTGCAGTAAGTGATGACATCGGATACTTGCGTTCCTTCTTCTTTGGCTTTTTTCATCTCGGCAGTCAGTTCCGGCAGCGGTACCGGGGCAAGCTGTATATTGAATTTTTCCAACAATTCCCCTTCATTGCACATGGTGGACCAAAAGTCGAAGGGGCGGGGGCCGATCTGAAGGATGCGTGTGCGGCGGAATGCCTTTACCACATTGCATACAGCCAGGAAATTCCGGATGCCCCGTTCAAATTCCGGATCCTCCAACCGGCAGTTGCATAGATATGTAAAAGGGACACGGAATCTGCGGAGTACTTTGCCTGTGGCGAAAAGCCCGCATTGGCTGTCACGCAGGCGGATTCCGTTTTCGTCCGGCCGTTCGTCCCTGGGTCCCCAGAGAAGAACCGGTACGTTTAGGTTTTTGGCAAGGCGCGCTACCTCATATTCTGTTCCGAAGTTGCCGTGTGGAAAGAAAAGTCCGTCCACGCCCTTTTCTTTGAATTTTGCCTCAATCCGGATTCTGTCTGCGTCGTCGTGCAGGAGTCCGTCCTCTGATATATCATCAATATCCACGAATTCCACATTCAGTTCGCTTAATCTTTTTCTTGTTAAGCCGGCATACTTTACGGCATCCGGAGCCGAAAAAATGCTTCTTCTTGTGGGCGCTAACCCGATTTTTATTTTTGCCACCCTGTTACCCTCCTTGTTTTTGCAATCTTTGCAGATTTTTAGTCTCACTTGTTTCTTCCGGGCAGTTGTTGCGTGTAAGGTAAGTGGTCTATTGTCTGCTAAGTAGTTTCTGATTTGAATTATAGGAGAAATGGAACTTAACTTCATTAATTAATTAAGTATAAATAACTAAATTATTTACTTAAGAATTGCAAAGACCATTTTTTTCGTGCATAATGGAAGAAGCAGAGATTAAGAAGAAGGATGTGATGCTGCAGATCAATTTTGCAGCAAGTAGCATATGACGGATTGTGGGGCTGATTCAAAAGAGCGGAGGGATGCAGATGGGCATAACGGCGAAAGAACTGGCAAGGAAAATGTCACTTTCGGAAGCGGCGATTTCCATGGCCTTGAACGGAAAACCGGGCGTAAGTACGGAAACACGCCGTCAAGTATTGGAAACAGCGGAAAAATACGGATATGATTTTACGAAAATATCCGGCAGAAATAAGGGCACGAAAACAATTTGCTTTGCACTGTACCGGAAGCACGGCGCAGTAGTGGCGGATACGCCTTTTTTTTCGGAATTGTCGGAAGGGATTCAGAAGACATGCAAAGATGAAGGATATAAACTGAATATTATATATTTGTACGGAGACGATACACTGGAACGTCAGGTGGAGGATATCCGCTATTCGGATTGTGTCGGTTTAATTTTATTGGGGACGGAAATGGCGGCAGAAGATTTTTTGCCGTTTGCACATTTTAATATTCCGGTGGTACTTTTGGATGTATATCTGCCGGACGCTAAGAGGGACTGTGTGCTGATTAATAATATACAGGGGGCATATCAGGCTACGGATCATTTAATTACCTGTACGCAGAAGCAGCCGGGATATTTGAAGTCTTCTTACTCTATCAGTAATTTTGAGGAAAGGGCGGACGGTTTTTATAAGGCGGTCCGAACCCATGGCATGTCGCCTTCCAAATGTATTGTCCATAGGCTGGCACCGTCCATTGAGGGTGCCATGGCGGATATGCTGGCATGGATTCAGGGAGGAGGAGAATTGGCATCCTGCTATTTCGCGGATAATGACCTGATTGCAATCGGTGCAATGAAAGCATTGCAGAAAGCCGGATACCGCATTCCCCGGGATATTGCCATTATTGGTTTTGATAATTTACCCATGGGCGATTACTTGGAACCGCCTCTCACGACAATCCATGTGCCCAAGCAGTATATGGGGGAGATGGCGGCCAGACGGCTTATGGAAGTGCTGGGCGCAAAAAGGTTTGTGCCGGTCAAGTTGGAGATTAGTACGAATCTGGTGCGCAGAAGGTCGGTCAGCCCTTAGAGGGGTTATGGCTTTTCCTTGGCCCATTCGATGGCGATGCCCGTAGTGTTTGGACCCACATGTGAAGAGACGATTAAATTCAGTTCTGCTTCGCACTGACCGGTGACATAGGACTGCAGTTTATGAAACATTTCCGGATTGCCTACATAGATAGTTCCCAACTGCGAAGTTTCGCCGCGATTTACGATATTTTGAATATCCCGAAAGGCGGCATTTAGTCCGCGGCTCTTTTTGTATGGTTCAATACGGCCTTCACGCATGGTAAGTATCAGTTTTATATTCAGCATATCCCCGATTTTCCCTACTGCCGGAGATACGCGTCCTCCCTGCACTAAATACTTAAAATCGTCTACCACAAAATAGATGTCAATCAGGCTGACGCGCTTTCTGATTTGGGCAGCGGTTTCGGATAGGCTGATTCCCTGCTGCTTCATTCTGAGGGCATCCATGCATAGAAAGCCGCTCCCCAATGTGGCGCTTAATGAGTCAATAATTTCAATCCTGCATTCCGGATAGATCTCTTTCAGCTGCTCGGCTTCCATGCGAATCGTATTGTATGAGCCGCTCAGGCCGGAAGAGACGGTAATGCAAAGAATGTCGCTGCCGGCATGTATGGCAGCTTCAAATCGTTCATGCACTAAGAAGGGATTGACGCCGGAAGTATAAGCTCTCTGTCCGCTGAGCCGGCGGAAAAATTCCTCTCTTGTTAAGACTTGTTCATGTCCGTATATTGTGTTTTCATCAAAGTAGTAATACTGCGGCAGAAGACGGATATCTTTTTGGTATTGTTTCGGTACATCTACGTCGCCGTCTGTAAAAATAGTGAATTCTCTCATAATCCTACCCTTATTGTATTTTTTTGCTATTGCCTATAGTATGCCTTTCCGGCATTGATTTTTATTCTTATTCTACCACCCTTGTCCGCAATTTCAAGAGTATTTTATATTTCATGGGAAAACACCGCTCAGATACACGGAAATCAATTTTCAAACACACTCTGGAGCATGCAATGTCATTAACGTAAGCCGCAGCCCTCATCAGGAACGATGTTTTTATTCGGACACGCTTTCGCTCTGCGGCAAACGCAGCGATACTAAGGCACTAAAATACAGTGCCTGAGTGCCGGCGTTTTTCTAAGGTCCGAGTGAAAAACATCGTTCCTGATGGGGGCTGCGGCTTACGTTAATGACATTGCCGGAGCATGTGTCGTTTCACCATTTTGTGGGAAAGCAATTTTCAGAAAAGGCAGCAATTATTATTCAATAGTGATATACTTTTTCTCTTCTATTGCCGGTTTCCGTTCTATCTTCGGGATAAACAGTTTCAGTATTCCATGTTTGAATTCGCCTTTCACATCCTCTTGGCCAATCTCTTCCCCAATGTAAAAACTTCTTTGGCAAGTGCCGGAATAGCGTTCTCGGCGGATATATTTTCCGTTTTCCTTTTCATCCCCGGATTCTTTTGAGGCACTGATGGTAAGATAACCGTTTTCAAGGGAGACTTTTACATCTTCTTTCTTAAAGCCGGGTAAATCCATTTCCAGTTCGTAGCCGCTGTCACTTTCTTTTACATCGGTTTTCATCAGGTTCTTTTCCCTATGTCCGTAAAGTTTTTTCTCCATTTTTCTGTAGTCTTTGTCATCGTAAAAAGGGAATCCGAAAAAATCATCAAACATATCTTTTCCTAAAATGCTGGGTACTAACATAATTCATTCCTCCTGTCTGCGTTTTTCATTAACCTTAAATTGCAATATATTTTTCTGTTCTGCTGTCTCTGCCGGGACTTTTTTGGGAATCGGCAGTTTTAAGGTACCTTTATTATTTGCATGTGTTTTATTTTTATCCTCATTTTTTTTGTTCTACATGTAATATAACACGCATATCCTCGTTTGTCAATAGGAGAATCAGAAAGCGTTTCCTTCTTTTGGGAGCAAAGTGGGCGCATAAAAAGGCACTTAGACTGCGCTAAGTGCCTGACTGTGGAAACATTTTACCTATTTTATAGAAGCGGGGCTACTGCTTTCATTAAACGCCCGGTCAGCTTGACTCCCAGCTTTTCTTTGCGGGCAGTTTGCAAGGAAACCTGACGGCATTTAGCCAGTGTGGACTGAAAGTCGGCTTCGATGTGGGGAATGCAGTCTGTGCCGTATAAATAAGTCGCGCATTCAAAATGGTGGTACAGGCTGCGGTAATCCAAGTTGATGGTTCCTACCACGGCTTCCTTGGAATCGCAGACAAATACTTTTGCATGGACAAACCCCGGTGTATATTCATATATTTTCACTCCTGATTCCAGAAGCGATGCATAGTGTGTTTTGGCCAGTGCATAGGGAATGGCTTTATCAGGGACGCCGGGCAGCAATAATATTACCTCTACGCCTCGTTCGGCGGCAAACTTCAATGCGGTTTCCATTTCGCCGTCCAGAATTAAGTAAGGCGACATAATATGTACATATTTCAAGGCACGGTTTAGAATGTCCATATAGACCCGTTCGCCCAGCCGGTCGTCATCCAAAGGGCAGTCGCCATATGGGATGACATATCCTTTGGCGTTTTCGGCAGGAAAAGAAGGGTAGGAAAGGAAGCGGGAGTATTCGTGCTCTTTTTCTTCGATGCCCCACATCTGCAGAAACATAAGCGTAAAGCTTTTTACCGCTTCGCCTTTCAGCATGACGGCAGTATCTTTCCAATGGCCGAATTTGGGTTTTTGATTAATATATTCGTCTGCCAAGTTTACCCCGCCGTTAAAGGCGGTATGTCCGTCTATGACCAGTATCTTTCTATGGTCCCTATAATTATAATGAGTGGATATAAACGGAGTTACGGGGGCAAATACTTTGCACTTGATGCCCAATGTCTTCAGTCGTTTCGGATAATCATGGGGCAGTAAGGCAAATTCGCAGGCTCCGTCATACATTACGCGGACATCTACCCCTTCTGCCGCTTTTCTTGCCAGAATTTCAAGGACCCTTCCCCACATAAGGCCTTCATCCACAATAAAATATTCCATAAAAATAAAATGCTCCGCCAGTTCAAGCTGCTTCAGCATTTCCGTAAACTTATTTTCCCCTAACGGGAAATAGGTGACGGCTGTTTTGTCATAGACAGGATGACAGCCGCTCCGGTGCATATAATGTGCAAGGGAAGCCGCGCCCTTGTCATCTTGGGTCAGCCGTTCCATGACGGCCTGAGACTGAGGAATGCGTTCTTTTGTGTCCGTAAGGATTTCATTCGTGCGTATTTTCAGCGCCCTGTGGCCGATGTCGCTTTTCGTATATAAAAATAAAAGGACACCGAATATGGGTAACAGCATAATGGTAATCAGCCATGTGATTTTAGCGGTGGGATTGAGTTTGCTGTTCAGCAGGCAGACCACTATAATGAAGGTAAGCAGCACCGCTCCGCCCCAGACATGGGGGAGGAATTCTTCAAACTGCTGAAAAATATGGAGCAGCATGACAACTTGTATGATCAATAAAAGTAGGATCAGCCCGAATCGGCTGAATATGGCGTGGATAATTCCTTTCTGCCCTTTTTTCAAGAGGTTCAGGCCTTTGTTTTTGTAATCTATCGGCATATGCTTTCTCCTTTACGGTATGCAGGGATGTTTCCTGCCATATTGTAGTGCGGTGTCATATTTTGTCCATGGCTGAAATGTTTTATAGTACATTTTACCCTATATTTTGCAGTTGTCAATATGGCGTTTTTTAGGGTTACGGAAATCAGTTTTCGGTTTTGTGACTTAGGAATAATGAATCTATCTATGAAGAGAACAGGGTTGACAAGTAGGAGAATGAGTATTATTGTATTAGATGAATGACACATATGAGGGATAGGTAGGAAAACGGAGAAACGGAAGGAACAGAGTGAGGGAGGATAAAGAAATGCTTGAAATTCAAGGATTAACAAAAGTGTATGGGAAGTATAAGGCGGCAGATGGGGTGAGCTTTGCCGTTGGAAACGGTGAAATAGGAATTCTGCTGGGGCCTAATGGCGCCGGTAAATCTACGGTCATTAAAAGCATTGCAGGCCTTTTGCGGTATCAGGGAAAAATTTCGGTGAAAGGGATGGATGCAAGAAGCATAGGGGCAAAGAAAGCATTTGCCTATGTGCCGGAACTTCCGGTGATGTATGAAGCACTGACGGTAAGGGAGCATATTGTCTTCATCGTGCATGCTTATCATCTGAAAGTGACGGAAGACGAAATACAGAAATTGCTGGGGCGTTTTGAACTATTGGATAAACAGGATAAGCTGGGAAATGAACTTTCTAAAGGGATGATGCAGAAAGTCAGTATCTGCTGTGCGCTGATTATACATCCGGATGTGATTTTGCTGGATGAGCCTATGGTAGGGTTGGATCCGGCTGCCATTAAGGAACTGAAGCAGGTGATTTTGGAACTGAAAGAGGAAGGCGCAACCATATTGATCAGTACTCATATGCTGGAGATGGTGAAGGAATTGTGGGATATTATGTTTGTGCTGGATAAGGGACATGTGATCGCTTCCTATCGGAAGAGCGACGTAAAAGAAGATGATTTGGAAGAACTGTTTTTCCACGTTACGGACGGGGAACATGGAAAAGAGGAAGAGGGAAGAGAGAGAGGGAATTAATATGGGGGTAAAATCTGCGGATTATACAACGTTTTTATTTCTTTACAGAAAGATATTAAAAAACAGGGTGAAGAAGGCACTGCATAAGCCGGTGACCTATGTTTATCTTGTAATCGCGGTTCTCTATTTCGTGCTGATCTTTGGTTCCTTTAAAATTACATTTGATGTCATGTTCGCGGAACGGGGGATTGACAGTGCTTCGGCTCTGACAGTGGTTCTGACTGTCATTACATTTTTTCTGGTTCCGGCTAATCTGATTTCATACGGAAAAAGAAAAGGATTAGTGTTCCGGCAGTCGGATATACATTTTCTGTTTCCTGCCCCGGTGAATCCGAAAGGAGTGCTTCTGTATGCTCATGTGAAAACGGTTTTGCTGGGCTTGCTCACATATTTCGTTCTGTCGGTAGGCGGTGTGTTTTGGTTTGGTATGCCTCTATGGAAAATGTTTCTCTTTTTTTTGATTTCCTGTGTGGCGGAAAATGTATTGGAAGCTTCCATGATGGTAATTTGTTATGGGAATGAGAGGTTTAACCGGCGGCAGATGCTGCTTTTTCAGATTTTAATCTATGCGGTAATGGGGATTTTTGTGGTGATCGGCATTGCGGTATATATAAGGGAAGGGGCAGGCCTGCGCGCGGTAGTGAATTATCTGCATTCCCCGGCTATTCAGATGGTGCCTGTGGTAGGGTGGTTTATTGCTCTGGTGCATCTGCTGTTTATGGGGCCCACAACCGTGAATATAATAGGTTCGGTATTATATTTCGCGGCGGCGGTTTTCTTTTTCCTGACGGCGGTTAGGATGAAATGTACCGGGGAGTATTATGAGGATGCCATAAAGTTCGCGGAAGACTATGAGGAGGCAAGGCAGAAAGGCAAGAAGGGGGAAGTGGCCATTGCCGGCTGGAAAAAGAAATACGGGAAAGCAACCGTTTCTTATAGGGGAAGTTATGCAAAGGCATTGTTTTACCGTCAGCTTTTGGAATATAAGAAAAACCGGTTTTTTATCTTCGGTTTTTATACTTTGCTCTGCCTTTGTGCGGGCATAGGTTTGGCAGTGATAGGGAAACGGGGAGATATGGGAGAAATGGCTCCTTTTGTTATTCTCGGGGCAATGGCATATCTTACTTTCATATTTGCCGCATATTCGGGGAAATGGGGGAAAGAACTGGCAAAGCCGTATACTTATCTTATTCCGGACAGTGCATTTCGGAAATTATGGTATGCTACGCTGATGGAACATATAAGGGCGTTGGCAGACGGCTGTTTGCTGACGCTTCCCACAGGCATAGTGATGGGACTGCCTTTCCTTCAGATGGTACTGATTATAATGGTTTATGTGTGCCTTCAGGCATGTAAGCTATATGCCGAGGTTATGGTGGAAGCTTTCCTTGGAAATATTCTTGGGGCAGTAGGGAAACAGTTTGCCAGATTATTTTTTGAGGGGATAGTGATTGGCTTTGGGATTTTGGGCGCAGCTCTCGGTACAATTTTGTTTTCGCTGGAAGTGGGACTGGTTTTGCTGGTGATAGTGATGGCAGGCATGACGGCGGTTATGATGATCATTGCATCGATTAATTTTGAACGGATGGAGAGTGTGGCCTGAAATTTATGGGAGGTTTGTGCCAAAGGAAGGGCGCATAGTGGGCTATGTAACCTGAATTTGGCGCAAATATTACGCAAAGTGGTGAAACGGCATGTCGTAGTGCAGATGCTGGGAACGAAAATAGGTTTCCGCGATGAACATAGGTTTTAAGTTGACAAAAGAAAACATTCTATTTATAATGATTAAAATATGCGAAGGCTCCTCCTTATGCAGGGAGGGAGGCCGTTTTTTTGTCTTTCGGAAGCTGCTGGGGTATTAATGGCTGTGATAATGTTTCGGGCGGGTATCATTCGCCGGCTGCTGTCCGTCGGGATAAAATATTATTTGGAAGGAGGGCAGATGCGGTGAGTGTAAATGTGCCTCGCAAATCGAATGGTTGGAGGAGCCGATGAACGTATAATTTTAAAAATTTATTTGCTTCCGCCGCGTTATTTCTGCCGTGCTGTTCTGCTGCAGAAAAGGGAACAGTGGTTGGCGGAGGGCGAAGAAAAAGAGAGGAAAAAAGATGAGGAATGGATTGAAAAAAGTAGGCGCATTTTTTCTTGTGGCTGCGCTGAGCCTGAGCATGGGGAGTGCAAAAGTGTCTGCCGCAGGGAGTACAGTGAATGTTAAACTGGATGTGCAGTACGGACAGGCCGAAGCCAGAACAATCACGGATATGGTCAATGAGTTCCGCACAGGAAGCGAGGCTTGGTATTGGAATGAGGACGATGCGACCAAAACCGTCTGCAGTAATCTGGGAACTTTGACTTATGATAAGACGTTGGAACAGGTGGCTATGAAGCGGGCTGCGGAACTAGCCCTTGGCTATAGCCATACAAGAGTAAATGGGGAAAGCTGTTTTACGGCGTTTTCGGAATATGGCTATGTGGGCAGGGCAAGCGGTGAAAATATTGCAGCCGGTTATTTGTCTACGCAAGACGTATTTGTCGGGTGGCGGGAAGATGACGATAAGTATGCCGGCCAAGGCCATAGAAGAAATATGCTGAGTCCCGATTTTGATGCGATAGGAATGGGACATGTCTATAGCAACGGAGTTCATTATTGGGCAATGGAACTGGGAAATGTGAATTCGGCAGGCGATTCGGGAGTTGACGGAGATCAGACGGTTACGGTTGAAATCCTTGATTCTTCCATTCAGTCGCTTTCCACAGCGCAGCAGTCTTATCAGACCGTGTCCGGAAATTCCATAGACTTGCCTACGGTCAATGCAGTTGCCGCAGCGCCTTCTTTCTGGCCTGTGGGCAAAAGTGCAGCCGTTACGGTGGTGAACCCTGCTTGGTCTGTAGGCGATGCTTCCATTGCATCAATAGCAGACGGAAAGGTTGTGGGTCATTCTGCAGGAAGCACAACGCTGACTGCTTCGGTGGGAAGTGCAAAAGTAACCGTTACAATTGATGTTGCGGATGACGGCAGCGGCGGAGATAATTCCGGAAGCGGGGATAACGAAGGAAACAATCCGGGAGGCGGAGACGACGAAGGAAATAACCCGGGAGGCGGGGACGACGAAGGAAATAACCCGGGAGGCGGGGACGACGAAGGAAATAATCCGGGAGGCGGAGACGACGAAGGAAATAACCCGGGAGGCGGGAATAACGGAGGAAACAATCCGGGAAGCGGAGATAACGAAGGAAATAATCCCGGAAATAGCGGAAGCAGCAATACCGGCAGCAGCAACGGGAAATCAGGTGAGACATCCGACAAATCGGCGGAAGAAGTCATTAAAATTCCTGTTACCAGTACTGTGGGAGGAGTGAAGTCGGCTACCAGCGGTGCATATATGGCAACGAATGTCAACGGAACTATCGTGACTACAAGCGAGTCTGCTATTGCACAGAACTATAGTCTGGCAAACAATGAAAAGCCGTATGCTAAATTCTATAACTTCGATGCGAAGAAGAGTTCGCTGGCTAAAAAAACAATTGATTCGGCTGCAGCTGCGCAGGGTGCGGTAGTCGGCCCTACGCTTAACATAGAACTTGGCAAAATGGCAGCCGGCAAGTATAGCTTGCTTCCTTCTGACGGGTCGGCTATCAGGCTGGTAATAGGAATTCCGAAAAGCTTTGTACAGGCTGACAAGACCTATGCTGTTATATGTGTGCGTGACGGAGGTACATATTCCATATTGAAGGATCTGGACAAAGATCCCAATACCGTTACCTTTGAAACTACGGGCGGTGCAGGCGTATATGCAATTATAAAATATTAATTCCGACGGGCAATGGGCATATGGAACTGCCGACGGCGGTTCCTTGTCCCGGAAATGGTTGATCATGCCTGTAGTGCATGAAATAGGGTCTTCTATGATTAAGAAATCATAGAAGGCCTTATTTTTTGGATAGGGCAATCTATGAAATTGTAATTTTCATAAGATATATGATATACTGTTGCAGAAGCATGATATCCCGAACATAACATGCAGCGTATTGTCAATCTCATTCAGCACATTGTGACAGGCTGTCGGGCAGTAAGGGGCAAATAATAGACCAAAGGAAACAATTATGAAAAGTAAATTATATACCGTATTGATTTTGGCGGCTGTGGGCATATTATCCATGACCGGCTGCCACACCGGCAGTGACGGCAAAGAAAACCGGAAAGCGGAGAATGCATACATGAAAATATCAGCTGAGGAAGCAAAGGAAATTATGGACGGAGCAACGGATTTTCTTCTGATTGATGTCAGGGAAAAGGAGGAATATGCCGAGGGGCATATAGAAGGCGCTTTGCTCATACCATATGACGAAATAGAAGAAAGTGCCGGGAGCCTGCTTGCGGATAAGCAGCAGACAATCCTTATATACTGCCGCAGCGGCCGAAGAAGCGCCATAGCCGCACGGACATTGTCAGACCTTGGCTACACCGATGTCAAAGATTTCGGCGGAATCATTGACTGGCCTTATGACATAAAAACGGAATAACTGTGGGCGGACGCCCGTGCGCGAGTTTTTTTAGTGGCCGGCAGCAGCGGAACTGCCTG
>CAJUIM010000007.1 GCA_910586275.1 uncultured Lachnospiraceae bacterium
TGAGGGCGTCCCGCCGCCTGAGAAAACTTATGCCATTCTGCTTAGAAACTCCCGGTCGGAAAAAGTGCACGGAAAACCGGGACAGGCACTCCCGCTGCCGCCGTTCCGCAAAAAAATCCCTCCCGTGCGTCCGCCTCTCAACACAACATTCAGGCTGAACTGTTACAAATCAATTTTCAGTTTCACGCCCACTCACACAGTCCGGCAAGGAATCATGCACATATTTATCTGCATGCACATCTTCATCTGCATGCACATCCTTATCTGCATGCATACCGAATCCTTTGACGGACATTTTGAAAAAAATAAACAGCCATGCTGCAAACGGCAAAGCTGTTATTCCAAAAAATAAGTTTTCACTGCCTACCCACCTGTTGTCCGGTGAGCATAGCCGCAATCTGTTCCTCATCCGCTCCTGCCGGTATGTGGTATTTGTAAGCCACTACAGACCGATCATAGCCGTTGCCCAGCAGAAATTTCTCAAACTCGGAAGCGGATTCCACCAATCCGGCCTCTTCCAGCCGTTCACTGATGTCCTTTACCTTTTCACCGCTATGCACCGTAAACTCGATAGACTCCTGTACCGGCTCCGTCTCTTCGCTTCCTGCCCCTTCTTCTGCCTGTTCCTCCGATTCGCCTTCCGTCTCCTGCGAACGTGCCGCCGACTCCGCTTCCTCCCGCATTTCCTCCTGCAGGCTGATGCGCAGTTCTGCCTCCAATGTTTCCCTCAGTTCCGCTTCGGCATCCGCTTTCGCCTGTTCCACATATTCGGATAATTCCGATTCCTCTATCATTCCCAATGCCTTGGCCTTTGTGGTAATTACCTCGTCCGACAGCGCCTCTTTCCTACTGCCGGCCGTTATCCCCAGCAACACTGCCGTAATGACAATCCCAAGCCCAAGACCTCTCAGATAATATTTTAAATTCATAACTGCTCCTGCCTATGTTCTTCCGGTTTTCTACTGCTCAAACAGATCAATTACCAGTTTTACTTCCCCAACGCCTAGCCCTAATTCTTTGGCAATGGCGGTCTTTGATTTTCCCAGCTTATGCAGCCTTAATATTCTTTCGTTATTGTTCTTCCCATCCTCCGGCTCTTCAGCCTGTGCGGATTCCTTCCGGACAGCCCCGGCAGATGTATCTTTTTCGTTTATGGCTCCCTGCACCGGTTCTGCCCTTGGAGGCATAATCGGCAGGAATTCCGTACTTTCCTCATTTCCGGCTGCTGTCTCTCCTGTCTCCGTGTTTTCCGGAACTTGTCTTTCCGCTCTGCTTCCCGATGCATGTCCCGCACTTTCACCATTCACTGCCATGGAATCCGTATCTTCCCCGGCCGTTTCCACGGCCTCCTTAACCGTTATCTCCGCATCCCTTACTGTCTGCTGGATTTCCTTTGCTCTCTTGGATGCCTCGCTTACTGTATTTACCAGATTCTTATGTTTATCATTCAGCATATCATATAAAAACATAACTTCCTGATGATTTTTATTGATGGCGGCAAGTACCTGCTCGGAATACTCGTTGATTGCCATAATCTTTTCGTTTGCCAGCCGTTCCATGGCCCGTTCCGTTTTTTCCATGGAATAATTGAGGGTTTCATCCACCATATCTCCGATATGGTTTCTTTTACCCTCAATCTCTTTCTCCAACATATTTCTGACTGTTTTCTCATCAATAGCCGGTGCCTGCGCCGCCCTCCCTTCCGACCTTCCGGCCGGAACAATGAAGCTTACAATCAGGACAACCGCGCCTACAATAATAAGAATAATCTCTGTTACTCCCATAATAGCCCTACTTCCGCTAAATTTTCATGTCAAACCTGCTCATGCCCTTCAGCACAACCTTCCCGTCCTCATCTTCACCGGCTTTCCGCTTACGGTTTCTTCCGCCGTCCCCACTGTACTCACCATTGCCCTTCTCCTTTGCATCGGCTCCTTTTCCCTTGCCCTCCGCGTTATCTCCATGGCGCACATGTGTCAGCTTCTGGTCAACCGTCTTATTAAACTGCATCTGGAAATTCGACTGATCCACCATTCCTTTGTTATCTTCATTCTGCTTAATGGTCGTAAAATCCTGCGCCCTTGTTATAGTTCCCTGCAATTCAATACGATTGATTGACATAAGCACGACCTCCTTTATCCTATATCGCTGTCATCTTAACCTCTCCGCCGGTCCTGATGAATTTACAATATTGCATCTGGCTCTGGACAATCATGGAAGAATCCCCGATGCAGATTTTTGTCCCCGGAAATACAACGCCGGATACATTAACTGCCGCACTGGTCAGATTCCCAAGCGAATCCTGCATGGATTCCATCTCTGCCGTCTTAGTCTCCACTTCCTTCTTTTTCACCTGACTGAGCGCTATCAGTGACTTCATATACTGTATCTGATCCGGAGACAGCTTAATTCCTTTTGCCAGTTTCTGCTGTGTGGCAGTCAGCAAAGGCTGTACCGATTTTACCACTCTGGCCGCCTCCGCGATTTCCTTCTGCATCTGCTGAATCCTGAATTTCAGAGTCGGATCCACTCCGACCTCCACTACCGTATCCGCTCCCATGGACGAACCAAGAGTTTTTACCGTAACGCTGTTCAGTGCACATACACGTCCACCGGTAATGAATCCCCTTCTCCCGCTGACGGTCACTTCATCGCCTGCCTGCACGCTGCTGTGGAGGATGGACTCCGAAGATACATACCCTTTTGCCATGGCTGAGGCATTTTCCATAAACTTAGCCACGATATTGCCTCCGGCCTTTAGTTCACCGCGTCCCATGCCGTTCATTCCTCTTGCAATAATGATATCTCCTCCGGCCTGCAGATATGCACCTTCCACAACGCCCCCTACCTCAATGTTTCCTTTGGCTACCACCGAAAAGTTTGCACAGACATTGCCGTTTACCTGCACGCTGCCTTCATATTCGATATTTCCGGTAGAGTTATCCACATTATCTACCGTCAGCACATCCGAAACGAACACCTTGTCGTCTACAAGAGTCACATGGCCGTCCACATCCGATGTCAGAATAAGTTTGTCTTCGGAAAGCGTTATATTTCTTCCGTACTTCAGTTTTTTCTTCTTTACATCCCTAGGCTTTAACGGCTCTCCCAGAACATTTTTCCCCGGTTCCCCCAAATCTTCCGGGAAAAGCTTTGCCAGCATATCCCCCTTTTGGCAATGGCTGATCGTATTCAGATGAAAGAAGTCCACACTCCCATCCTCTTTCAGAGTAGGACGGGCTTTCACATCCGTATTGAAATAATACTCAATATACGCATCCGAGCCGTGGCGCGGTTCCTTCCCCATCGCCACCACAATATTCTCACAGTATCTCCTGCTCTTGAAAAATTTATCAATTTCCACATCCTGAACGCCAAACTTAATACCCTTAAACCCTAAATCCGATATCAGCTCAGTCCTTGACATCAGTTCCCCGCCTTTAGACGGTGCGTAAAAACGGACAATTGCCTGCATCTTATCTGGGCTGATTACCAGTTTATAATTTTCACGTTCCTCCATATGGGAATTTCTATTGAGCCGTAATTTCTGCGTATCCGTCTTGCCGATTACCGCATAAAGTGCCTGACTGTCAAATTCAATGCTTCTACTGTTCAGATACTCCATGATTTCATTTATTCCGGCAGGTTCCCCCCCGTCAGAAGGCGGCTCTATCTGGAGATACGTGTTGTTTTCCTCACAAATCAACCGAAAATATCCATTCATATCATCTACCCCGCTTATGCAAAAATACCCATATAGTTTCCCATTTTAGACTTTAGTTTCTGCAGTCCCCTTGTATGGAGCTGCGAAATCCTCGATTCGGATACTTCTAATATATTGCTGATTTCCTTAAGTGTCAAATCTTCATAATAATATAACTCAATGACCCGTCGTTCTTTTTCCGTCAGCACTGCCAATGCCTCTGCCAGCACCTTTTTCAGTTCTTCTTTTTCTATCACTTCCTCCGGGCTGTCAAAGTGTGCATTCTTGTGATTCTCCGCCGGGACTTCCGTTCCCTGCTCCATAAACTCATTTAAGGAAACTACATTAGTAATCTTCATCTGGGACTGCCACTCTCCGTACTCGTCAGCAGATATTCCCAACGCTTCTGCGATTTCTTCCTCTTTGGCACTTCTCCCTTTTACAGCCTCTATTTCCTTAATCACGGTATCTATTTTCTTCTGCCGCTGCCTTATTGTCCTAGGAATCCAGTCCAATTTACGAATCTGATCCAGAATCGCTCCCCTTATCCTGAGACTGGCATATGTTTCAAACTTAACTTCCTTCATGCTGTCAAATTTGTCTATGGCATCAATCAGGCCAAAAATTCCATAGCTTACCAAATCATCATATTCCACATTATAGCCAAGATACATACTAAGCCTACCGGCCACCAGTTTTACGAGCGGAGCATACTCCAGAATAAGCCGTTCCCGTATCTCGGGAGTTTTTTCTTTAGCATATTCCTCCCACAATTTCTTCTTTTCTGCTTCGTCCATAGTCTCCTCCTGATGTCCTTATTCAATCAGCTTTCCACATCCACCTGTCCTTCATCCATCCCGGCCATTGCTTCCGCCAGTTCGTCCTCCGACACAATCTCTTTCTCTTCCACGATCGGCATGTTCTGCCTATCGAACAAATCCAGCATCCACTTAAACAGACATCCTACCATATAAAAAACAATCAGCACGCCAAGCAATATCGTCAGCATGTTTTTCGTTTCATAATGAAGACTGTACATAATCAGGCTGCTGACCGCCCCTGCCAATAGCATCCAAAAAGGTGGTATCAGTTTTCTTTTCATGATCGGTTTCCCCGCCTTCTATATTACCTTCTGTGGCCTTCCTACGGCCTTAATGACAAAATCACCGTTCTCCGGGTAGAAAATTACTGTCCGCCCATAACTGTCCCCAGTATCCGAAGCCAGAATCGGTATCTTGAGCTCCGCCAGCTTTTTCCGTGCCGCCTCCACATTTCGTTCCCCGATACGCACCATTTCCATTTTATTCTGAAAAGCAAACATCTGCGCCCCGCCGGCAATCTTGGCTACCATGCGGCCTTTATTGGCACCCTTTGCAACCATCAGCCTAACCAACTCGGCAATCCCGGTATCCGCAAACTTGGGAATATTGCTGTTGTTCCTTATTTGTGTGCTGTCCGGTAACATAATATGCGCAAGGCCGCCCACTTTGGTTACCGGATCCCTAATTGCGATGCCGACGCATGATCCTAACCCTAACGTAGTAATGGAATTCGGACTGACACATACATTCAGATCTGCCATTCCTACTTTAATTACTTCACTCATATCTTTCCCAGCTCCCAACCTTCGTATCTATTATCCCCACGAAATTCCAAGAGACGACAAAATTTTTACATAAGATTCCAATTCCGGAATCAAGATAAAATATCCATCCAGCTGTATCTCATCAAAAAACTGGGTCTGAATTAAAAGGATATTATCCCCTATTACCCCAAACTCTATAGCCGGCACGCTCAGTATCGCCGCCGCCATATCCATCGCTAAAGAAGGAATGGTCGGATATATCTTCAGATTTGTCATCATGGACAGCGAATTCAGATAAGAACCCGTAATGATATTCCCCACTTCCTGCAATGCGGAAATCTCCATCTCGGTAAACGTATCCCCTTCCGTAGGCATGCCCATCAGCTTGCCGACCAGATGCCTGGCGCTCTTCTGCTCTAACAGGAACATGATGCTTCCGGTAATATCTCCTTCCACTCCGAGATATATGCCTGCCATAAGCTGTTCCTCACCGCCCATCAGGGTTGCCACATCTTTGAACTCAAGCAGCTTAACCTGAGGCACGGACATATCCACTTTACACTGGAGCATCTGGGCAAGCGCCGTTGTCGCATTGCCCGCCCCTATGTTTCCCAACTCTTTCAAAACATCGAAATATTGATTTGACATTGTCTCCAAAGTAAGATCAGCCACTCTAATGACCTCCTATACGCTTTCTTTTTCTAGCACGACTGCATTTAAATCCAGCAAGGATATCAGGCCGCCATCCGCATATTTCCCTATGGCGAAAATATAGTAATCTTTCTCTTCCTTGCTGTCATAAGCAACTTTTTCAATCTGTGAATTTTCCAATGTGACAACTTCCTTCACTTCATCCACGATTATGCCGATGTTTCCCTGCTGCTCCAGCTTCAGGATAATAATCCTTGTGGCTTTCGTGTACTCATCCACCGGCAGATCCATCTTCACACGGATGCTCATGACAGGAATCACTTCCCCACGCAGATTGATGACGCCTTTCAAGTATGGCTGTACCTTGGGCACTCTTGTGATATGCTGCATCCGCACAATATTATCCACATACTTGATATCTATCCCATATTGTTCTTCCCCTAACCGAACGATTATAAACTGGGTAGTCTCATTCCGTAAATCCACTTTCAAATCTTCCATATTCACTGTCCCTCCTGCAATATGAACTTAAAACAATGCATTTGTATCAAGAATCAATGCAACTTCACCGTCACCCAGAATTGTGGCGCCGCTGATAATCTTGCATTTGGTGATATATCGGCCCAGCGACTTGATGACGATTTCCTGCTGTCCCATCAGTTCATCCACAACAAGCCCTGCCAGCCTGTCACCCTTCTTCACAATAACAACTGTCATATTGTCTTCCGGATTCTTTTTGCTTTCAATATCAAGGACTCCGTTCAGCCTGATTATCGGAATGACGATTCCCCTCAAGTTAATTACTTCTTTGTTCTGTACCGTCTTGATCTCATCCGGCGTAATATCCTCGATGGTCTGGATGGATCCAAGCGAAATAGCATATTTCTCGCCTCCCACATCCACCATGAGTGCCTGGATGATAGCCAGCGTCAACGGCAGCCGGATGGTCCATGTGCTGCCCACTCCCATCTTGCTCTTCACTTCCACTTCACCGCTGAGTGCCTCTATTTTGGATCTTACTACATCCAGTCCCACGCCTCTGCCCGATATATCCGACACCTGCTTTGCGGTGGAGAACCCTGCATGGAACAGCAGATTGGTTATCTCCTGCTCGGTCATGTTCTCTCCCTGTTCCGGTGTAATGACTCCCTTGCTGATTGCCTTTTCCCTGACTTCGTCCACATTGATGCCTGCGCCGTCGTCCCGTACCTCTATCACTACATTGTTTCCGTCCTGATATGCATCCAGGAAAATGGAACCTGCCTCCGGCTTCCCTGCCGCCTTACGGACTTCTCCCGACTCCAAGCCATGGTCTGCCGCATTCCTCAGCAGATGCATTAAAGGATCCCCGATTTCATCCACCACGGTACGGTCCAGTTCCGTCTCTTCCCCGGACATATACAATTCCATCTTCTTATTCAGCTTTTTGGTAAGATCCCTGATCATACGCGGGAATTTGCTTACTACGCTCTCAATGGGAACCATCCTGACCTTCATGACGGACTCATGCAGGTTCGTGGTCACGCTTTCCAGATATTCTATATGCTCGTTTACGCCGCCGTTTGTTCCCCTGTCGCCCACCGAAGCAGAAACGAGGGAATTCTTTGCAATGATCAGCTCGCTGACAAGGTTCATCAGCACATCCAGCTTTTCAATATCCACACGCACCGTCCGGTTCACTGCCGGCTTCGATACCTGATTCTTCTTTTCATTTCCTTTTGCAGTGCCTGCCTGCGGTACCGGCGGCTGCTTCTCAACGGCCGGCTTCTCGGTCACTGTCTCCGGTTCCGGTGCCGGCGGTTCCTCTTTCGGCATCACTTCCCCTGCGATATCCTTTATTTTCTCGTCGCTTATGGCCGCTCCCTGCGCATCCTCAATCTCGGAGACGCTTTTCACTACCTGTATCACCTTTTCCAACGGGCTTTCCGTAATAAATACCAAGCTGAAATCCAAATCAAATTTTTCGTCTTCTATATCCTGTACCGAAGGATTGGAAATAATGACTTCCCCCAAGTCCTCCAACGCCTTAAACACAAGAAATGCCCTTGCAGCCTTAAGGATACAGGCCTCCTGTACTTTCACCGTCAGGCCAAATATATGCTTGCCCTGCGCCACTGCCTCCCGGAGAACATGCTTCTGAGTCTCATCATACTTAATAGACAGCCATTTCTGCCCGTCCGCATCATTCGCCGCAGCCTTTTTGGCCGGCTCTGCCGCTTTCTTTGCGGGCTCCCCGCCTTCCTTGGAATTCAGTACCTCATTCAGCTGTTTTACCAAAGGATCGTTGTCATTGGTTCCCTCGTCGCCGGTTTCCTGAATGATATTCAGATATTCCTCCAATGCATCCAGGCACTGGAAAAGAATGTCTATCATATTGCCCTTCACTTTAATGGATCCATTGCGCACTTCCGAGAAAACATTCTCCATATCATGCGTCAGAGTCTGCATTCTCTTAAATCCCATTGTTCCTGCCATGCCTTTCAGGGAATGGGCAGCCCGGAAGATTTCATTAATTGTATTCACATTTTCCGAATCCTGTTCCAGATTCAGAATCTCTGTATTCAAGTTTTGCAGATGTTCCTTTGTTTCGTCAATAAATATTTCGAGATATTGGCTTACATCCATTTTACATTACCCCCACGTTCATCATTATTTCCTGTGCGACCTGCTCCAAAGGAACCACTTGATTTGCCATCCCCGCATTCACTACATTCTTAGGCATGCCATATACAGCGCAGCTTTCCTCATTCTGAGCAATAACATGAATTTTCTTTTTGTTTTTCAGATAAGAGATTCCTTTGGTTCCGTCCGCCCCCATCCCAGTCAGGACAACGCATATAATATTGTCATAGCTGCTTCGCGCAAGAGATTCGTACATATAGTCCGCACATGGCTTCACGCCTTCACGCGTCGGTTCGTCCGTATAATGGATGACATGTTTTCCGCCGGAGTAATTCACATTCAGATGCTTTCCGCCCATAGCAAGATATACATTGCCGGCTAACAGTTCGTCGCCTTCTTTTGCCTCTTTCACATTCAATTCACTGAGATTGTTCAGCCTCTCCGCCAAAGATGTGGTAAATCCGGTAGGCATATGCTGCACGATAACTACCGGTGCATTCAGCTTTCCCGACAGCCTTGGAATGACAGACTGCAATGCCTTCGGGCCGCCCGTGGAACTGGCAAGCGCAACGATCCGCTTACCGGTCAGCTTACCCTCATGCTTACTGAGCAAATCCACCATTCTGCGCGATTTCTTTACATCCTCAATGGAAAAAGGCTTCGAGAATGACGGCATCTTGCTCTCTGTCACCGCCGCCAGAATCTCTATCAGGCGGGTCTGGAAACTGTCTCTCCTGCATCCTGCCGCATTATCCGGTTTATGTACGAAATCAATGGCTCCCAATTCCAAGGCATCCATTGTGATCTTGGCGCCTTCCTTCGTATAAGTGCTCGCCATGACTACTCTTGCCGGAATCTTCCGCTTCTGCAGTTCTTTCAGCACGGTAAGGCCATCCATCTTCGGCATATTGATGTCCAATACTACTGCATCGTAGCTTTTTCTCTCCAACAGTTCCAATGCTTCCAAACCGTTAGCCGCCCTATCCTCCACTTGAAATCTTTCATCTTTATTAATTATATCACATAAAACCCTTCTCACGAGTGCAGAGTCATCAACTATCAATATTTTTTTCATAAAAACTCTCCATTCCCCCCAATCCGTCGGTTTGGGTCCCCTAAGTCAGTAATCGGTTACTTTTTTTTCAGGTCTTTCCGTTCTTCCTTGAAAATAAACTTGATAATTTCTTCCCGTTCTTCCTTACCTATATTTATATACTGCACCCGGTGCTCATAAAATCCGGAGCGATTCTCCACCTCATTCACTGCCAGTACCTTTCCCAGCAGTTCAAACGTTTTATTTTTTTCCCCTTCCATATCCAGCTGATACTTGCAAAGCAGGGTACTGCCCAATTCATAAGTATGATCCGAGACAAACCGAAGCCCACCCCCGCTGATGTCTACGATAATGCTTCTCTTAAGCGGCAGGTTCGGCATTACCTGCTCCTCAACAATTACCTCTTTTTCCACTGCCTGAGCCTCTTCTGTCTCCAGCCTGCGGGACTGCATCTCCAATGCACAGCTGAACCGGAAATACTCCCTTCTCTGTTCTTTGCACAGATTGCTTATCAGATCCATGACCAGCAGATAATTTCCGCCTTTCTTATCTCTGTCCACCACTTTTACCCTGCATTGATACATGCCGGTCTTAGCACAGAAAATCATATCATGTTCCGAGCCGATGGGAAGTACAATCAGTTTTGTCTGTTCCATAGGCATGACTACTTCTATCCGATCCCCGCTTAAGATGTCATATACATGGGTCTGATAGATCCTTACTTCCGGCTCTTCCTCTTGGTTCCGCCTTTTTTTCACCGTGCGTATGTCTACTTTGTCTCCCGGCAGCACATACTTTGACAATAATCCCGCCATCTTCTCATCCCCTATCTCTTTATGTTAAATATATGGGAGAAAAATGATGCCATCCCTCTCCTGTTATCGCTTTCCGCAACGGGCATATCCATCAGCGTTGCCGCAATCTGTTCGTAAGCCTGTGCCGACTTGGCACGGGGAAATTCCATGGATACCGGTTTCTGCTGCATGACCGCCCGGCTGAGCTGAGTATCCTCCGGCACCTCCCCCAAATATTCCATTGGTGTCTTCAGATATTTCCCTGCCACAGTACTCAGCTTATCATACAATATTTTCCCGTCCCCCGGCTTCTGTATCTTATTTGCCACCAGTTTAATATTGGTTTCTTCTTTTATATATTGCGGATGTCTGCTGAGTGCTTTCAGCAGAGAATAGGAATCCGTTATGGATGTAGGTTCCGGAGTCGTGACAAGCAGAATCTCACTGCTGGCTACCAGAAACTCCATGACCGAATCCGCGATCCCGGCCCCTGTATCCACAATTATAGTATCGGCCATTTCATCCAATTGCGAAAGGCTTTGAATAATTGTCCTTAAATTATCCAAAGTCAGATTTGACAAACCCGTTATTCCCGATCCTCCCGAAATAAACCCTACCTCCATGGGCCCCCAGGTTATAATTTCCTTAATGCTTTTTCCTTTGTATATCAGGTCGCTCAGATTATGTTTCGGCACCGCGCCAAACATAATCTCAATATTTGCAAGCCCAAAATCCGCATCCAAAATAATTACTTTCTGCCCCATTTTCCGAAACTGAATCGCCAGATTAATAGATGTATTGGACTTACCGACTCCCCCTTTTCCGCTTGTCACTGTCAGGACACGCGCCAAAGGCTTCTGTGGACGACTGTTGGCTTTTATAAGATTCCTTAACTGTTCAGCCTGATCCATAACTCGTACTTTCCTCCTATTTTCCTCCAAGCAACTGCTTTACGGTCTTCTGGGGATTGAAATCTTCCAAATCATCCGGCACATTCTGTCCGCAGGTCACATAAGAAAGAGCCGCTCCCGTATATAATTTAATATTCAGCAGATTGCCATATGCACTCGTTTCATCCAACTTGGTAAAAATAAGCTTATAGCCTGTAACTTCCGTATAAGCATCTACAATCTTCAGCAGATCCCTGTATTTTGTCGTCGCGCTCAGAACCAGAAAAACCTCCTTTTCCGCCTCTCCGTCCACCGAATGGACAATATCCTTCATAGCCGCTTTCTGCTCTTCGTTCTGATAAGAATGGCCGGAAGTATCCACAAATATATAATCAAAACCGATAAAATCCCGCAAGGACTCCCTGATTTCTTCCGGCGAATAAACGATGCGGAAGGGCACCTCCAATATCCCCGCATAAGTCCTCAGCTGTTCCGCCGCCGCGATACGGTATGTGTCCGATGTGACCAAAGCCACTTTTTTCTTCTCGTCCACGATATATCTGGAAGCGATTTTGGCTATCGTCGTTGTCTTCCCCACACCGGTGGGACCGATGAAAAATATCACTTTCGTCCCTTTTTCCAAAGGAACGATACCCTCCTGTTTTCCGAATTTCAGTATCATCTTCTGATAAATATTCGTCAGTGCATAATCAAACGGCGTATTGGGCTTCGCATTCTTTTCGATTTCATCAATGATCTGGTTTGCATACTTCTCACTGACTTCATTGTCAAGCATTGTATTATACAGAAGCTTCATGAATTTTTCCAGTTCGCTGACCGGCGATTCCTCTTCCTCCTCCGTCCGTTCCTCTTCCGGCTTCTGAAGCTGCTGTTCCAGCAGGGAATGAAGATTGTTCAGCTTCTCTTCCAAAAATGCATTGTCCCGCCGTTCATCGGACAAATCCTCCGCTATCTGGCCCCTGTTCGCATATCCCTCCCGTGCAGCAGGAAAGACGATACCCGGAGCAGCTGCCGGATCCTTCTTTTCCTCTGTCCTGGCCGGAGCATACCGCTCGTTTTCCTCTTCCAAGGCAACCGTAACCTCTACCGTATCACGCAGGAAGAAGCGCAGAATCCCTTTCTTCTTCACCTTCCGAACATTCATGATCACCACATTATTTCCAAGTTCTTTTTTTGCCGCCTCGACTGCATCAAGTTCGGTCTTTCCCTGGAACTTTTTTATTATCATGCTATTGTCACCATCCCAACAGATTGTAATTCGATATTTGACTCTATTTCATTATAAGATACCACAATCAAATCCCTATAATAGTCTTCCGTCAGCCGCTTAAAATACATACGGACAATCGGAGATGTAATAACAATGGGATTTTTGCCTAAGTTTTCCAGTTTCTGAATCTCACTCCCCACTGATGCGATAATTGCCTTTGTCTCTTCCGGATCCAATGCCAGATAAGCTCCCTGCTCTGTCTGTTTTACGCTGTTCATAATATCCTGCTCAATCTTCGGATCCAATGTCACCACGCTTGTAGTCTCATTGGCAGGAAAATATTTCCCGGATATGGCACGTTTCAGGCTTTGCCGTACATATTCCGTGAGAATATCCGTATCCCTTGTAGATGCGGAATAATCCGCCAATGTCTCGAAGATGGAAAGCAAATCCCGGACGGAAATGCCTTCCTTCAGCAGATTCTGAAGCACTTTCTGTATTTCGCCGATACCAAGCAGCTTCGGCACCAGTTCCTCCACCAGAGACGGATTGGTCTCCTTGATATTGTTGACCAGATTCTGCACATCCTGTCTGGTAAGAAGTTCTGCAATATACTGCCTGATTACTTCCGTCAGATGCGTTGCAATGATGGAAGGCGGGTCCACTACCGTATAGCCAAGGCTCTCTGCCCTCTCTCTCTGGCCTTCCGTGATCCAGATGGCCGGCAGATGGAAAGAAGGCTCAAAAGTCGGGATACCTGTAATCTCTTCTTCCACATACCCCGGATTCATCGCCATATAATGGTCAAACAGTATCTCACCCTCGCTTACCTGCACACCTTTTATTTTAATGATATATTGGTTCGGATTCAGCTGTATATTGTCGCGCAGACGGATAATGGGAACAATCGTACCAAGTTCCAGAGCAATCTGCCTACGGATCATAACAACACGGTCCAGCAAGTCTCCGCCCTGATTCACATCGGCAAGAGGAATAATACCGTATCCGAATTCCAATTCGATAGGATCTACCTGCAGCAAACTGTTCACATTCTCCGGCTGCCTGATTTCCTCCGCTGCCGATTCATCCATATCCACTTCCGACTCAATGCCCGCCGTCTCGATGGATCCTGCGATAAACCTTCCGACTACAATGAAGAATATGCCCAGCGATATGAAAATGAAATTATTCAGCGGCGTCAGTATGCCTAAGGCAATCAAAACCCCACCCACCAAATACAGCACTTTCGGCACGCCGAAAAACTGGCTGACCAAAACAGTACCGAAATCTGCTTCTTTGGAACCCTTCGTAACTAAGATACCCGTCGACAATGATATCAGCAAAGACGGAATCTGACTGACCAAACCGTCGCCGATTGTAAGCACTGCATATTTGTTCAGTGCCGCTACGGCTTCCATATCCTGACGGAATACACCCATGGCAATGCCGCCTACGATATTGACTGCGGTAATCAGCAGACCTGCCGTGGCATCTCCCTTCACATACTTCACGGCACCGTCCATGGAACCGAAGAAGCTGGATTCCTCCTGAATTTTATCCCTTCTCCGCTTTGCCTCCGCATCGTCAATGGCTCCTGTGTTCAGATCCGCGTCAATCGCCATCTGCTTACCCGGCATGGCATCCAACGTAAATCTGGCCGTTACCTCAGCAACACGTTCGGAGCCTTTATTAATAACCATAAACTGAATCAAAATCAGAATAATGAAAATGATGGCGCCCACAATCAGATCATTGCCGCCCACATAGCTTCCGAACGTAGAGACCACATTTCCCGGGTCGCCTGTCGTAAGAATCAGCCTTGTGGAAGATACGTTCAGTGCAATTCTGAATATGGTAGTGAACAGCAAAACGGTCGGGAAAAAAGAAAGTTCCAATACCTCTTTTGCAAACATACATCCAAACATTATGGTAAATGCTACCGCTATGTTACATGCCAATAAAACATCCAGCAATTGGGAGGGAATGGGAACAATAAACATGATAAATGCTGCCAGCAAATATAAAGCAACACCGATATCCGCTTTCCTCATACCTTACTCCTCCTCTCTTCTTATGCTTTTCCCTGCAGATGATATACATATGCAAGGACTTCAGCCACTGCCTGATATAATTCCGGAGGGATGAATTCACCGACCTCCACATTTGAATAAAGCATACGGGCAAGGGGCTTGTTTTCCACAATCTCTATATGGTTTTCCCTTGCAATTTCCTTTATTTTCTGCGCCAGATAATCTTCCCCCTTTGCAAGTACCATAGGCGCATCGTATTTCTCTGCATCGTATTTGATTGCTACCGCATAATGTGTCGGGTTGGTAATGACCACATCCGCTTCCGGCAGCTGCTGCATCATACGCCTTCTGGATGCTTCCATCATACGGTGCTTCTGTTTGTTCTTCACCTGCGGGTCACCTTCCGCATTTTTGTACTCATCCTTGACCTCTTGTTTCGTCATCTTCATATCTTCCTTAAACTTAAGCTTCTGGTAGATATAATCCGCAAAGCCGATCAGAATGTATACCGCGGAAACCCGTATTCCTAAATTTATGACCAAATCCCCTATCAATGCAATCGCCTGATTCAGGGAAATGCTGTAAAGCAGATAAATCTGCCCGATTTTATCTCCTAAATAAGAATAAACGACATATACAATCAGTAAAATCTTCAGTATGGCCTTCACCAGTTCCACTAAAGCGCCCGCAGAAATAATTTTCTTAAATCCTTTGATCGGATTCAATTTGCTGAGCTTGGGCTTCAGCGGCTTACTTGTAGGCTTCCACTTCACCTGCACCAAATCACAGATAAAGGCTACCAATACACCGATGATAAATACCGGTGCCAAAATCAGAAGCAAATCCAGCATCATATGCCGGAACACAATCGCCATACTCTGTACCGGAATTTTTCCGTCATACATTTTCACATAATCGGGAATCTGCGTATAGATGCTGTAAAAGCCACCCATAAAACGCTCCCCCATATAACCCACATAAAATTTCAAAAGCAGAAACAGGAAAAGCAGACCGAAAGCATTCCCTATCTCCTTACTCCTCGCCACCTGGCCTTCTTTTCGCGCATCCGCCAACTTCTTTCCGGTAGCCTGTTCTGTCTTCTCACCGCCCGGCCCGTCCTTGGCAAAAAACTGAAGGTTATATTCTAACATTACATCATTCCCTCTACAAATGATACTACCATTTTTTTCATCTGCGTAAAAATGAAACCGGCAGTCCACGGCAGCATCCCTGCCGTCAGAAACAGCACGCTCAGCCCTACCAATACCTTAATCTGAATACCCACCGCAAACATATTCATCTGCGGAGAAATCTTTGCCAGTATGCCTAAAATAGAATTCAGCATAATCATTACCGCAAATACCGGAAGGCAGATGCGGAAACCGATAATGATATACTCACTCATAAAACGGATTACCGTCTCCAGCAGTGAATCCATACGGAAAACAGAGCCGTTCACCGGAATTAACGTAAAAGTGTCTGCCAATGCCTTAATCAGATATTCATACATCCCGCTGAGAATCAGCATCATTGTAATCATATACTGGTACAGCATGCCGGAAATGCTCGTTGCCTCCCGCGTAGTGGGATCCATAAGCGACACCATTGACAATCCGGTTTCCATATCTATGATACGCCCGGCAAAGGAAACTATAGTATTGCACATGCTTACGCCGAACCCAATCACCAGACCGGCCACAGCCTCCTTCAGGACAATGGTGAAATACTGCAGCAATGTGTGATATTCCACTGTCTCATGAGGTGTCACCGACTGAAAAATAATCAGTGACAGAAATAATCCCAGCCCGATGCGTATCCTTCTCGGTGTATTATTCATGCTGAAAAACGGGACAATGAATATAAAACTGGTAATTCTCGTAAATATCAACAAAAAATATTCTAAATCCGCATAGGTAAAACGATAATCAATCATAACACTCCCCATGCCTTTCTGCAGCCTGCGGATCCGGCAAGAGGCGCAATCTGCATATCATCTGATATATATGCTGAAATCCGTCCATAGACGCTGCATAAATCCAGTCATCTCGTTTGCCATCCAGTGCCCGATGACAATAATCGTCAGGAATATCCCGATCACCTTGGGCACAAACGTCAGCGTCTGCTCCTGTATCGATGTCACCGTCTGAAAAATACTGATGATAAGCCCTATAATCAGCGATACAAGCAATACCGGCGCCGCCGTCTTAATAATCAGAAACAATGCTTCTCCCGTAATTGCGGATACATCATCAATTGTCATGCCAAGCCTCCGTTCTCACCAGTGCCGCTTGTCAAAATCATCTGTTCCAAAATATTCCGGCAGCTAATAAAATGTCTTTACCAAGCTTCCGATAATAAGATTCCAACCGTCCGCAAGCACAAACAGTAAAATCTTAAAAGGCATGGAAATCGTTGTAGGGGGGAGCATCATCATACCCATACTCATAAGGGTAGATGCCACCACCATATCAATTACAATAAACGGAATATATATGAAAAAACCGATAATAAAGGCTGTCCGCAGTTCACTGATTATGAAACTGGGAATCAGGACCGCATTCGGTATATAATCCAAGCCGTCTTCCTTTTCCCATTCCGTCCCGCTGATTTCCATAAATAAACGCACGTCCTTTGTCTGCGTCTGTCCATACATAAACTGCCGGATTGGCCTCATCCCAATCTCAAAAGCCTCTGCCTGATCCAATTCCCCCGCTTCAAAGGGAATGACGGCATCCTGATATACAGCCGTCAAAGTAGGCTGCATAATAAAAAAAGTCAGAAACAAAGCTAACCCAATCAGTACCTGATTCGGCGGTGCTGTCTGGGTGTTCAGGGCTGCCCTCGTGAAATGCAGAACAATCAAAATTCTTGTAAACGAGGTAAGCATTATTAGCAAAGTCGGCGCTATGGCAATCATCGTCAATGTAATCAAAATCCTGAGACTGCCATTTAGCTGTCCGTTCCCATCATTATATGTGATGGTCACGGTATTGGCTATATTCAGTTCCTTCAAGTCTTCCGGTGTCTGTGCCGTACCCGGGTCCTCCACCACTGTTCTTTCATCCGTGGAACCTGTCAGCTGGGATTCCCGGCCTGACGCATATACCGAAACCGGACGACTCATACATAACAATATGCCCACCATAAACAGCAGGCATATTAACCTCATCCCTTTTCTTCCGGAAAAATATTTCTTCATTTATCTCGCCTATTCTTCATTCTTTCGGTTGTCGTCTTTCCGTCTGGCCATTTCCAGCAGCTTTTTAAAGTCGGGCACAGTACCGGCCGGCTTAACTGCTGAACGAATCTGACCGGCAGGTATCTCTGCAAGCATCGTCACAGTATCCTTACATATCGCTATCGCCAAATATTTCTCCCCAGCCCTGACAATCTGGATATACTTATTCGCAGTCAGACGGTATGTTTCTATTACCTCAATATTGCCCCCTTGGGCTGCCTGCCCGTTCTGTACACTGGCTATCCATTTTGTGGCTCCCCATGTCACTGCAAGCACAAAGACAAATATTACAAGTACCGTACATAACTGCAAAAAGGAATCCATATCCTTCGATATCGCAAGCAGCATCAACCGACTACTTTCTTGACAGCTTCCAATACACGGTCTGCCTGGAAAGGCTTAACAATAAAGTCTTTTGCCCCTGCCTGAATAGACTCAATAACCATTGCCTGCTGTCCCATTGCGGAACACATAATGACAAGTGCCGCCGGGTTTGCTTCCTTAATTTTCTTCAATGCCTGAATGCCATCCATTTCCGGCATCGTAATATCCATAAGCACGAGATCCGGGTTGAGTTCATTATATTTCTCCACAGCTTTTGCCCCGTTTTCAGCCTCTCCTGCCACATTATAACCGTTCTTCGTAAGGATATCCTTAATCATCATACGCATAAATGCCGCATCATCACAAATTAAAATATTCTTAGCCATATTCTTTTTCTCCTATTCCCTTTCTTCTTACTTGACCCCTTTTTCCGGTCATTTGATTACTTGATAATTTCAGTTACGCGGATACCAAAACTTTCTTCAATTACCACCACTTCGCCCTTCGCTACAAATTTACCGTTTACTAATACATCTATCGGCTCACCGGCAATCTTATCCAGTTCGATTATTGTACCGGGTGCAAAGTCTAAAATTTCGGAAATTGATTTGCTCGTTCTTCCAAGTTCAACCGTAACTTCCAACGGCACATCCATAATCAAGCCGATGTTCTCGTTGCTTGCAATTGCACCATAATCCGCCGAGAAGCTTTGGAACTGTGCGGGCTGGACATTCATATTCATCTGTGGCATCTGCATCTGCGGCATCGCCATCTGCATCTGGGGCATCTGCATTTGCATCTGCGGCATTCCCATCTGCATCTGTGGCATCCCCATCTGCATCTGCGGCATTCCCATTTGCTGCGCTCCCATATTCATCTGGGACATATCGGGCTGCTGAGGCATCTGCGGTGCGGCAGCCATCGGTGTCGGCTCAGGCGCCGGCTGCGGTGCCGCCGGTTCTGCCGGTTCGTATGCGCCGCTTTTCACCGTATCATATATACTCTTTGCAAACTCAATAGGGTACAGCTGCATAATCGTACTGTCAACCACATCCCCTATCTGCATACGGAATGCTATTTTGGCAAATGTCCCGTTTAGAAAAGAAGCGATATCCCCACCGTTCTGAAAAGCATTCAGATCCACCAGACTCGCTTCCGGAGGGCTGATGTCAATCATCATGCCAAGCATCGTGGATAAGGATGTGGCAGCGGATCCCATCATTTGGTTCATGGCTTCCGAAATCGCGCTGAGATGCAGTTCTCCCAATTCCCCTTCGGTATTGGTTCCGTCGCCTCCCATCATAAGGTCGGTAATCACCTTTACATCGTGTTCTTTCAGCACAAGGATATTGGAACCGTCCAAACCGGCGGTATATTTTATCTGGATGAATACACAGGGTCTTTCATATCCGTCCACGACTCCTGCCCAGTCAGACAGGGAAACCTTCGGTGTGGTAATATCCACTTTTCTGTTCACAAGAGAATACAATGTGGTCGCCGAAGAACCCATGCTGATGTTGGCGATTTCTCCGATTGCATCTCTCTCCTCATCTGTTAATAAGCTCTCGTCAATAACGGTACCGCCGGCTTCCTCGACAGCTTCATCCACTTCTTCTTCCGACAAGTCCATTCCGTTTAACAAGGCATTTATTTCGTCCTGAGATAACATTCCATCCATGTTAGTCCCCCTCTCTGATTACCGAGGTGACCCTTACAGCATATTTGTCTTTGCTGGAGCCCGGTAATGCGGTAAATTTCTTTATATTTCCGACATAAACATTTAGTTCATTGTCTACATTCCTATCCAGCCGTATAATATCGCCCGGCTGCAGACAAACAAAATCATTAACCGAAATACTGCTCATCCCCAATACTGCCTTTACAGGAATGTGAACCCTGCGGATCATTGCTTCGATATATTCCTCATAATTCTCGTCGTCATTCTCCTGCATGGTCGAATACCAGAATTTCGTATTCAGATTGTCCATGACATTTTCCAATGTAAAATATGGAAGGCATATATTCATGAACCCTTCTACATCCCCTATTTTTATATTCATCGTAACAATTGCAACCATATCGCTGGGAGCAATAATCTGTGCAAACTGCGGATTCGTCTCTATCCTTTCCAGCATAGGCGATATATCCACTACGTTTTTCCAAGGCTCCCGCATAAGCTGCATGCAGACTATCATTATCTTCTCCAGGATTACCATTTCTATTTCCGAGAATTCCCGGCTTTTTTCCAAAGGCAGCCCCTGCCCGCCCAACATTCTGTCAATCATGGCAAACCCAAGATTGGGCGAAAGATCTATAATGATATTTCCCGGCAAAGGGCTGAAATTAATGATTCCCAAAATTACCGGATTGGACAATGCATTTGAAAATTCCTCAAATGTTACCGTTTCAGAACTTGCCACACTAACCTGTATATTTTTCCGCAGATAAACCGGAAGGTTTGTTGACACAAGCCGTCCATAATGCTCATAAATTATTTCCATCGTGCGCAGATGCTCTTTAGAGAACTTAACCGGACGCTTAAAGTCATAATTCTTGACCTGTTTATCCTTTGTCTCCTGCATGTCATCCACATCCAACTCACCGGTACTCAACGCGGCAAGCAGATTATCTATTTCGCTTTGTGACAGTACCTCACCCACTTAAGTCACCTCCTGCCTATTCTTTTTAGCAGATTATGAGAACTTAATGTCACTAATCGAAACATTATAGATGAAATCCGAATCAAACATCTTCTGTACGCTTTCCAAAATCTTCACCCGTACCTCTTCCCTGCCGGAAGGAGCAGTCAGTTCATCCATGCTGTAGCTGCCTATGATATTATTGATTTCACTGGAAATCAAAGACTCATATTTCGCCATCGTTTCTGCATCCCCATAGTTCTTATACCCTTTTGATTTCGTATCCATAGAAAGGACGATATTCACCAGACAATATTTTACCGGCCCGGCTTCCTCGCCTTCCGGCGTAGTTTCCGGACGCAGCCCAATCGTAAGTTCATTAATATTATAAGTCTCGGTCTGTGAAAGCGGAACCTCCCTTACGGCCGGGCCTCCTGCACTCCCTTCAATCTCCAGCTTCAATACAGAAGCAATATCGGTTACCAATTGTGATGTTTTCTTTGTCGCACTCATTGTGCTGAACATCATAATTGCTGTCAGTACGATATTTACAATGAGCAATGCCAGAATCAATATCGACAATAAGTTTTTCTTCATGTGAAATTTCCTCCCACTCTTTTAATAGGAACTCAGCGAATTATAGATGCGTATCTCTACCCGTCTATTCAATGCCCTGCCTTCCGGCGTTGCATTATCGGCAATCGGTACATACTCTCCCCTTCCGGAATGTTTTACCATTGCAGGGTCCAGATTTGTATGGTCCATCAGATAATTAAATACGGAAAGTGACCTTCCGCCGCTAAGTTCATCGTTGTTAGAGTATTTCGCTCCGGACATCGGCACATTATCCGTATGCCCCTCTATCTCAATCGTGCTTTCCGCATAGCGTTCCAACATGACGCCAATCTGGTCAAGCACCGGCAATGACTGCTCTTTCAATACAGTACTTCCCGAGTCAAAAAGCAAGGAACCCTGCAATGTCAACTGTACATACTGAGATGTAAACTCTATATCCACAATGCCTTCCAGATTTTGTTCCTGCACTGCCTCGTCTATTTTCTCGGCCAGTTCTTCCGATTCATCCAACTTCATCTGCTCGATTTTCTCTACTACTTCTTCCATCTTCAGGTCTTCCGGCACTTCCTCGTTATCTGCCGCTTTACCTGTGCTGTTAATATATTCGTCCAGTTCATTCAGCTGGCTCATACCGGCGCTCACCAGTATGCCGTCCCCGATTGCTTGGGCTCCGCCGCTAAAAATACTGAAACTCTGTGAAAAAGATGCTGCAATCTGTTCAAACTTCTGTGCATCTATCGTGGACATAGAGAACAGCAATACGAAGAAGCACAGCAATAAGTTCATCAGATCGGCAAAAGTATTCATCCACGCCGCCGCGGGCTTCGGTTCGTCTTCTTTTTTCTTCCTAGCCATCCGCTTCACCTCCGCCTTCGCCATCACCTTGTGCTGCTCTATCTTGCGGTGCCAAGAACGATTTCAGTTTTTCCTCGATGACACGAGGGTTCTCACCCGCCTGAATGGAAAGAAGCCCTTCTATCATAATTTCCTTAAGCATGACTTCCTGCCCGTTATTTTCTTTTAATTTACTTGAAACCGGCGCACATACCCAGTTTGCAAGCAGCGAACCATATAATGTAGTAATAAGCGCAACCGCCATATTCGGTCCCAATGCAGAAGGATCGTCCATGGCCTGCAGCATGTTAACCAATCCGACCAACGTACCAATCATTCCCCAAGCGGGTCCCATGGCTCCCAGTCCGTCCCAGAAACCGATTTTTGCTTTATGTCTGCCCTCTACGCTCACCAGTTCCGTCTCCATGATGGCGCGTACCAGTTCCGGATCCGTTCCGTCTACAATGAGCAGGATTCCCTTCTTCAGAAAATCGTCATCCAAATCCGATGCCGCTTCTTCCAAGGAAAGCAGACCCTCTTTTCTGGCAACATTTGACAACTCAATAATTTTTTGAATCATTTCGGGTGTATTGATTGTCGGCGTTTTAAAAATCAGCTTAATGCTCTTCAGTCCCCCTACGAAATCCGACATCTGATAAGAAGCCAACATACAAGAGAACGATCCCCCGATTGTAATAAGCACGGAGGGGAAGTCGAAGAAGTTCCCCATAGCCGCTATACCGCCACCGCTATTGATGATACCAAATACTACTAATGCCCCACACAAAACAAGACCTATAACCGATGCTAAATCCACGAATCCTCACCCACATTTCCGCGTCAATCCGCAAAAATATCCTTTCTATACGATTTTACTAGATTTTTCACTTCTTGTCTACTTTCTTTTACAATTATTTTGCGGCCTGTGGTAAATGAAATAACAGTATCCGGTGTTTCCTCTACCAATTCCATCAAATCAGGGTTTATTAAAACCTTAACTCCGTTTATCTTTGTTACCTCAATCATTTGTCCACTCTCCCTCATTCGGATGGGGAACAATCCTTATCGTCCCGTTCCCCATCCGGTCATGCCATTCCTATATTATATTACTAACGCTTAAGGTTTGTCAATTCCTCTAACATTGTGTCAGAAACGGTAATAATACGGCTGTTCGCCTGAAATCCTCTCTGGGTAGTGATCATTTCCGTAAATTCCTGCGACAGATCCACATTGCTCATTTCCAGAACGCCGGACTGCATATAACCGCCTCCGTCCTCAATATTCTCTCCGATTCCGTCGAAGTCGCCGGAGTTCATTGTCGCGGAGTAAAGGTTATCCCCCTGTTTCTCAAGACCGGAAGCATTGGCAAAAGTTGCCGTTGCAATCTGCCCTAAGCACCTGCTCATGCCGTTGTCATAGGATGCCGTGATAATACCGCTCTTTGCAATGGAGATACCGATCATCTTCCCTTCCTTACGGCCGGTGCCCAGCCCCTTCGTCGTACCCTTGGATGCCCCTACGGTACTGGATCCGCCGTTGTTTACGTTCTTGGTGGTAGAAAAGTCAATGGTTATATCGGAGAACTTCCCATGTGCGCCTTGCAGCCCTAATACAATGGAATCGCCGCCCGCCACGCTGTCAAATAAACCGGTGGTGCTGTCGTAAATAAGGTTGGCGGAATTATCCACTTCCTTTCTGGTGATGGTAAGCGTACCGTCCTGCTCAATGGTGAATGCTTTGATTTTCTCCGTGTCAAGGTTCAGGCCGTTATAAAAAGCCTCCAAATCCGCCAATGCAGGAACCGCTCCGCCGTCGGCCGCAACAATGGTTTTTCCGTCATAAGTATATTCTCCAGGCCTTACGCTTGTGGTAGTCCCGCCGATCGTAATGTCGGCCTGAGTAATTGTTGCCGTGGAAGAGAATCCTGACGCCAGCGAATAAGTTTTTAAACTAGCGGCCGGCTTGGTCACTACCAACTGCCCCTTTTCGTTCACATATGCCTCTTCTATTTTTGCCGCTTCGTTGGCTCCGATATCATATGCCGTCTGATATGCGGCAGGAAGCCCGGTGCCCGCTACCGCTACATTATTCTGCGGGCCGATGGCAATGCCCTGCAGCGGGAAGCCCGCGGCGCCTGTGGTAGTGGTGATTTCCACGGTTCCCTGCAGGGTAGGCTTCATCGTGCAACTTCTCCCAAGAGCTGTTTCCACTTCCATGGTACCCCCGAAGGTCACATTGTCAAGCATTTCCTTGCCGATAGACTCACCCGTCCCGGAATCCAGAATGTCATCCAAGGTGACATAATACCTTCCTTCCGCCCCGGTACCATGAATGCTGAACCTTCCCGTATACAGATATCCGAGGGAATCATAAAATTCCAGGTTCATAATACGTCCCGATGCGCTGTTCACCGAAGTATCGTTCCGGTCCACAATGCCCGTTACCCTTGCGTCCGTGGTAGCGGCCGCACTGTATGTCATATTGGCTGCGTTCATAACCTGCAGAGGGGACACCGTATCTTTCTTCGGATCGCCTGTGGCAGGATCCACCTGCCATCCCATAACGTTGTAACCCGTACTGGTCATGGCAAGGTTCCCCGCACCGTCTACATAGAAAGAACCGTCTCTTGTAAAGAAATTCTCCAACCCGTTGCTGACAACAAAGAACGCATCACCGGTTATCATAATGTCAAAGGCATTGCCGGTATTCTGTGCGGAACCCTGCCCGCCGATATTCGTATTGATTGCCCCCACTTGTACGCCGAGACCTATCTGTTTTGCATTGATGCCGCCGACCCCGGTTGCCGCGTTGGCTCCGGATGCCGCCTGTGTCGTCTGATACATCAAGTCGCGGAATGTGGTGGACTGTGATTTATATGCTGTTGTATTGACGTTGGCAATATTGTTACCGATAACGTCCATCTTTGTCTGGTGTGTCCTAAGACCTGCCACACCAGAGAACAATGATCTCATCATAATGCATGACCTCCTAAAATCATTACCATAAGTCATTACCCGTAGTGGCGCCGCCTATGCTCCTTCTGGCAATCCGGAACATAAGCCCCCGTCAGGTCCGGCTATATAATTACGGCGCCGTCTATATTGGTAAATACTTTTTCGTCTGTTTCTGCCTGTCTCATGGCTGTCACTACCGTATTGTTCGGCACATTTACAATGAAAGCCAATTGATCCACTATCACTAAAGATTCTTTAATTCCTTTCGCCCCTGCCTTCAGGGTCCCTGCCTGCAAACGTTCCATCTGACTGTCCGACAGCTCTATGCCACGCTCTGCCAAACGGCCTGCCGCATGTTTGGAAAACCTCACGCTTTCCGCACCGTCCGCATCCTTCGCCGTCTGATTCAATACATCCTGAAAGGAAATACCGTCCGCATCCATGCTTTTCCGGCTCTGTTTCGACTGCGCAAAGTATTTTGCCTGCAGCTGTTCTATGGAAAGGAACTGATTATTTTGAAGCTTCATAACCCTCTCCTCCTTGAGAAATCCCTTACCATTCTTTATTTCTTTTCCGTATCGCCGTCCGGCTTCGTCGTATCGCCCGGCTTTGTGGTATCATCGGGTTTCGTCGTATCGTCCGGCTTCGATGTATCGCCGCTGCTTCCGTGATTCTTGTCATAATCTTCCTGAAGTTCTGCGATCCGCTTCACATATGCCGTCAGCTTATCCACATATTCCTTCGGAACAAAGGATTTTTCGTAATCGGACATCTGCTCATAAATCAAACTCAGTGCGGTAACTGCTTTCGCGCTGTCCAGTGTCAGATTATCCATAATCGGAAGCTTATCAATTGCCTCTGCCAACTGCTGTGCCAGTTCCATGGCATCCAGATACGACTGATCCTCTATCGCATATACATCATCCAAGGAATACAATGCGCCGTCTATGGAAACATAGGACTTTCCGCTTTCATAGGTCACATAATCCACACGGCCCTCAATCTGTGTCTCCCTTCCCATGGAATCCGTCGTATTTACGACTACCACCTTGCCTACCATGGAGGAAGCCCTAGTCAGTTCCATCGTATTTGCCATATTCTGCATCTGCTCCAAAGAGGAGAACTGTGCATACTGTGCCACGAATTCCGTATTGGAAGTAGGTTCCAGCGGATCCTGATATTTCATCTGTGCCACCAGCAATCCAAGAAATGCATCCTTATCCAGCGTAGACTTATTTTTTACCTTATCTCTGGCAAGGGAAGCTGAGGACTGGCTTTCTACCACTTTTCCGTCTTTTATCTCTGCTACTACTGACATCTTATCTCTCCTTTCCTATAATTATAATGAATTATCATTTAATTATAATTTCATAATTTTATAAATTAACTACTCAGCAATCTCATCCTTCCGGCCGAGACACGGTGAGCCATATCCCTGCCTGCGGTTTAAGCCGTGAAATCCACGGTATTGCCGCCTGCCCGCATCATTTCCACTGCAAGCTGATCCTCCTCATCCACCGCTGCTCCCTCATCCTCTATGGCATTCAGGTTCAGTTTCCGGATGCCTCTTTTCTTTCCTTCCTGCGCAGCCTGTCTGTTTCCGCTTTCCCCGCTTAAGTTTCTCTCGAAAGCATGGCTCTCCACAGTAACTTCCACGGCTTCCACCTTGATGCCCTGCTCTTCAAAACTATTTCTCAGCTGGACAATCTGACTTTCCAGCACTGACTTTACTGCTTCATTCTGTGCGGTAAACTGTGCCGTAATCACGCCTTCCTTGGATGCAATGTTAATATTTATTGTGCCAAGGCTTGCCGGGTGAAGCTGCAGCTGCATCTGCGTCATATCCGCTTTTACCTGAACCCTCATATAATTCATAATCTGATTCATGATTTCCTGAGTGTCCACGGTCCTTCCGGCCATTGCCGTCTCGAAAGCGGCATCTGTCTGTACCGCCGTACTGTCCCGGTTCAGCAGATTATCCAGTAAAACATTGGAATGGGTATCGCTGCTCTGCGAAGATTGTTCCTGTTTGGCTCCTTGGTCTTTCTTTGCAGGTTCCACGGTTTCCTCCTTCGGAACCTCCGCCTTTGTGTTTGTAATCTCCGCCGTCTCTGTCTTGGCATTGCCGTCCACTTCCACGCTTACCCTCATGACTTCACCGTCACGTTCTACCGTAACCGTATAGTCTTCCTGCCCGTCAGGCAAAACAGTCTCTTCTTGACCTTTCCGGTCAATCTGCTCATATCCGCCAAGCTGTACCGATTCTTCCGGCTGCTGCTCCAACTGTTCCAGAATAGCCGCCAATTCTTCCGGTGCCAGACCGGTTTCTTCCCCTACCTGAGCCAACTGCTGCGTAACCGCACCCAACAAGTTCTGCAGAGAATCATATAAGTCGCCGTCCGTCATAAGAGTGAGCATATCCGCATCCTTTACCGTCAGCACAAGCTGTGTCATCTGATCCGGATTCAGCAAATCGGAAAATGTCAGTCCTAACAGTTCCATGGCCTTTAAAACTTCTTCTTCGGTTACTCCCAGTTCTTCCGCTACATCACCTACCAACTCCTGGCCGGCCTTTTCCGCTTCTGCCTGTACTTTATCCATAGTCTGTGTATCTTTTCCCTTAGAAACCGTTTCCGTGCCGCTATCTTTGATTTTCACGGCCTTATTGTCTTCCGGGTTCTTTACATCGGCATTGTTCGGCTTAGTCTGTGTGTTCGGTTTCACTCCGGCATCTTTCTGAAGCGTCATGTTCTGCTGTCCGGTGGCCTTGCTGAAAGCATCGGTAAAGCTTCCTGTCAGCCCATCCTGCAGATTTCCGGCCTGCTTTGTCTGTGCATAGCCCATGAACGGGTTAACGCCTTTCATTACATGCGTCGTCGTCATCCTTTGTCCTCCTTTCTTCTTAATTTGTTTCTATATATAATTGCAGTTTCCTGCATTATATATCAATGTTTCATTTAGTATTCGGGATCCATAATCTTAGTGATCCGCGCCGCAATGATGGGATCCATGGCCGCCAGTATATTCCCCCTGTCCTCCGCACTCATGGTGCCCAAGATACGGGATGCCAGCCCAAGGTTATCCGTCATTTCCTCAAAAATCCGAGCGGCCGCAGCCGGTTTCATCTCCGAATATGCCTGTGCATATTCCTTTATCTCATTACTCTCTTCTACCTGCTGCACCACCTGCTTATATAAATATTCCGCAGTGGTAGGATCAATGCTTTCATAATATTTTTTATAGGCTTCCTCTCCCGGCCCGTTCTCTGCATAAACTACTTGTTCATAGAACTCAGTCTTAATTCTCTGGAATTCCACCTGATTGGCTTCAAAAGTCGAAAGCCTATCCACCTCCGCCCTGGCAGTAGCCAGTTCTTCCGCGGTAGATGCATTTGTAGACTGTGCCCTCTGCAATTCCAGTTCCAATTCCTTAATATAGTCCACGGCTTCCTTCAGGCTGCCGTATCCTCCGTATTCTTCCTCTTCTGCGGTACCGGCTGTTTCTTCCGGCTTCGGTTCATTGGAGGCAGGCAGTATCTTGTTGATCACCGGCACATCCCTCAGTACCGGAGCCAATACGCCCGAGCCGAACCCGCCCACATCCAGTTTTATCAGCAGGCAGAGAATAGCAATCCAAACAACGACAATAAACGTAGTCACTAAAAATACCGAGATACCGCCGCCTTCATCGTCCAGCTGTTCTTCCTGCAGAGAAATTTCCTTTGCCCTGCGCTTCGCTTCTTTCTTCTGTTCCTTCTGCTCCGCCTTCAGTTTCTTCTTTTCCTCTGCAAGCCTCTTCTTTTCTGCCTTTGAATCAATATCCGCTATCACTTCCGTACCAGTACCAGCCATTTTATATCCATGCTCCTTTCAAAGCCCGGAACTTTGTGCAACACACAAATTTCCGTCCGGAAATCAGAGACTTCCGGCTTTCTCCCTTTTTCTCTGTCCATATGTATAACTTACCAGTTCGTCTATTTCCTTGCTTTCCTTCGCATTCTCTTCCTTTACGAATGCTTCAAAGGCCTTTTCCCGCAGTTTCTCCTGCACTTTGCGTTCCTGCATCACTTCCTGCAGCTTCTGCCGTTCTATCTCCAGCGCATCTTCCGCCTTTGCCACTTCCAGCTTCTGCAGTTCTATGAAATCTTCCATCTGCAGGATGGCATTCCTGTTTTCCAGAATATCCATCACTGCCAGCGCGTCTTCCCGCAGCCTGCGTCCTTCCTCCTCATAGCTGTCCTTGCGCCTATACAGCAATTCCAGCTTTTCCTCCTCCTCCGTCAGCCGCCTGCGCGCTGCCGCAAATTCCATCTTGGCCTGGTCTTCCAGTTTATATTTCAAATTCAGGATATTCTGCATCCGGTATACAAACTTTGACATAAATGCCCCTAATCTTCAAATAACTCTTCCATCATTTTCACGGATTCCTCAAAAGTAAATTTGTCTTCCACCATCTGTGTCAGAAAACCGTTGACTGCCTCTATTTTTTCAATGGCATAGTCAATATTCGGGTTGCTTCCGCTCTTATATGCGCCGATATTGATTAAGTCCTCCGCTTCGTTATATGTAGCAAGCACATTTTTCAGTTTGCCTGCCGCTTTCTTATGCTCCCTGTCCACAATCTGGCTCATGCACCTGGAAATGCTCTGTAGGATATCTATGGCCGGATAATGGTTTCTGTGCGCCAATTGCCTGCTTAACATAATATGCCCATCCAGTATGCTTCGTGCCGTATCGGTAATGGGTTCATTGAAATCATCTCCGTCCACCAATACGGTATACAGCCCCGTAATGGAACCCTTTTCCGAACGTCCGGCCCGTTCCAGCAATTTCGGCATTTCCGAATATACGCTGGGCGGATATCCTCTGGATACGGGCGGCTCTCCGCTGGCCAGACCGATTTCACGCTGTGCCATGGAAAAACGGGTCAGGGAATCCATCATAAATAATACGTCTTTGCCCTGATCCCTGAAATATTCCGCAATTGCGGTAGCCGTCTTTGCTGCTTTATTTCTTTCCAATGCCGGCTTATCTGAGGTGGCCACTACTACTACCGAACGCCTCATGCCTTCCGGCCCTAAATCTCTCTCCACAAATTCCCGCACTTCCCTGCCTCGTTCCCCAATCAGGGCGATGACGTTCACATCAGCCTTAGTATTGCGGGCGAACATGCCGAGCAGTGTGGATTTTCCTACGCCGGAACCGGCAAAAATGCCGATTCTCTGCCCTTTCCCTACGGTAATCAGCCCGTCTACCGCCTTTACGCCCAACGGCAGCACATCATCGATAATATCCCTGCTCATGGGATCCGGCGGCGGTGCTTCCACGGAATAGAGCCTGCCTCCTACGGTTACGCCTTCTTCGGTAGGCCGTCCTAAGCCGTCCAGTGTCTGTCCCAAAAGTTCGTCGCTTACTTTTACCATAAGCGCTTCCCCAGTGTTCTCCACCATACAGCCAAAGCCTACGCCGTCCACCACCTCATAAGGCATCAGCAAGGTCTTCTTGTCCTTAAATCCAACCACTTCCGCCATAATCGGTTTAGAATTTTCTTTTGAGTCAGGATAAATAAGACAGATATCGCCCAGACGGGCTTCCGGTCCCAGGGATTCTATGGTCAGCCCCACGATGTTGACGACCTTTCCCTTCATCTTATAAAAAGTGTTCTCTGCCACTCTTTCATATTTTACAAAATTAATTGCTGCTCTCAATCTGTTAACCCTTCGTGTAAGACAATAATCTCAGTTTCTGTGACAGTTCCTCTAACTGTGTCCCCAATCCGCAATCGAAAACTCCCCCGTCCGTCTCGATAATACAGTCATTTGCACCCAAGGTCATATCCTCTACGATTTCCACCGATGCATTGACGGAAACGGAAGCAGCCAATACTTCGTTTTTCTTCATATTTACATAAGGATAATCCTCTTTGGACACATGTATTAAATAGGTATTGCTTCCTTCAATCTTATGCATGGTAGACGATATGAGATGCATAATAATATTCTGCTCTTTTTTCAAATCTACCCGGAATACTTTTTCGTAGATATCGGTAAGTGCCTCCACAAACCGTGGTTCCAAATCATCTACCAACTCCTGATATTCCGCTTCCATCCGTCTGCGGTCTTCCTGCAGCTGGTTCCTCTGCTGCTCCACCTGCCCTACCGCTTCATTATATCCGTTGCTATAACCCTGAGCCCTGCCTTCCTCATAGGCACTTCTGCGCATCTCTTCCAATTCCTGCTGGGCTTCTATCATGGCATGGGATTTTATGTTCTCTGCCTCCCTGCGGGCTGCTTCCAGCATTTCCTGTGCCTGTGCGGAAACTACCGACAGGGCATCCGCGGCACTTTGTGCCGGTTCCTCCGGCGGGCGTTCCGCTTTAATGACTGTGGGCAGTTCTTCGTCACCGTCCGCAGTCAATGCCTCTACCAATTCCGGATCCAGCCCGTCAATAAATCCGTCTAAGGAATCATCGCCGAAATCATTCCGCGTACTCCTCACCATCAGATCTTCCAGATTCTCTATTTTCCTGGCGACCCTTTCATTGTTGTCAATGATCATCGTGTCGTCATTCTGCACTACTACCATATGTGATTTAAAAATATTACCTTTATACAATGATTTCGTCGCCTCCGCCTCTGGAGATAACAATTTCTGCGGAATCTTCCAGTTTCCTTATAATATTTACAATCTTCTGCTGTGCTTCCTCCACGTCCTTCATACGGACCGGTCCCATGAATTCCATATCTTCCTTTATCATGACTGCAAGACGTTTGGACATATTGTTGAAAATTGCATTCTGCACCTGCTCGTTAGAGCCTTTCAGCGCAACTGCCAAGTCATTATTATCCACGTCACGCAGCACTCTCTGAATCGCCCTGTCGTCAAGCAGCAGGATATCTTCGAAGACAAACATCTTCTTTCTGATTTCGTCTGCCAATTCCGGCTCTTCGATTTCCAAAGTCTCCATAATATGTTTTTCCGTTCCGCGGTCTACCGTATTCAAGATTTCTACTACTGCATCCACGCCGCCGATAATCGTGTAATCCTGATTTACCAGAGACGACAACTTGGATTCCAACACTTTTTCCACCTCTTTAATGACATCCGGACTGGTTCTGTCCATAACCGCTATACGTCTTGCCACATCCGCCTGTCTGTCCGGCGGCAACGCCGAAAGAATCAGTGCGGACTGCGCCGCAGAAAGATAGGACATAATAAGGGCAATTGTCTGCGGATGTTCATCCTGTATAAAGTTAAGCAGCTGGCTCGCATCCGTCTTCCGCACAAACTCGAACGGCTTTACCTGCAGCGATGCCGTCAGCTTGCTGATAACATCCATGGCCTTGTCGGAGCCAAGTGCCTTTTCCAGCAGTTCCTTGGCATATCCGATACCACCCTCCGCAATATACTGCTGAGCCAGACAGACTTGGTAAAACTCATCTATAATTTCTTCCTTCAGCTGCGGAGTCACGCTCCTCGTATTGGCAATCTCCAGTGTCAGTTCTTCTATCTCTTCTTCTTTCAGATGCTTAAAGATATGCGAGGAACGTTCCGGCCCCAATGCAATCAAAAGGATAGCCGCTTTCTGAATACCCGATATTTTTTCTTCTGCTGATCTGGCCATTCCTTCTTACCCCCAGTCTTCATTCAGCCAGTTCCGCAATAAGCTGGCTGCCGCTTCCGGATTCTCATCCACAAATTTATCAATCAGTTTCCTTGTCTCAGACTGAGATTCCAAACCGATGTCCTCCAAATTCTCTTCCGGTGTGGACTGTAACAATGACTCCACCGAAAGTTCTTCCTCCTGTGCTTCCTCTTTCTCTCCACGCATGCTTCTGAGCAAAACAAAAGCCAGCAGAGCAAGAATAACGATGACAAGAGCAATCTGAATTGCATCGGTTGCCGTTATGCCCAGCCCTTCCCTGTCAAAAAACACATTTTCCCTATATGCCACAATCGTAATCCGGTCTGCAGCGATGCCTGTGGCATTGGAAACCACATTATACAGATCCGGGTCAATCTCTATCTTTGTCTTTCCCTGATTATTAAGCTTGTATTCCTCCCATGAAACACCGTCCAGCAATCCCTGATTTTTTGCGTCTTCCTCTTTCACTACATTATAGTCCACCGCAGTAACTGCCAAGGATGATTCGCTGTACTTAATCAGGCCTGCCGGTATGGTCTTGCTGATAATTGTCTCGTTAGGCAGATAATCACGGGATTCCTCCGACTGTGTGGAACTGCTTTCCGAATTGTCCTGAATTTGATATGTAGTCCCGTCGGTATTGGAGTCCGTGCCAGGGACACCGCCGTTTGAATTTGTACTTTCGGAATTGAAAATAGTTTCATGGCTCAGAAGCCCCTGCGTCTGCCCGTCCGGTGCGCTGTATGTATGCTCCGTGGAATCCGTTGTGGAGAAGTCTAACGCTAAATTGCTTGCAACCTCGACATTGTCAAATTCCTTGGTTCCAAGCAGTACTCTTTTTACTTCATTCTTCACAAGGTTCTCTGCCTGAGTCTTCACGGTCAACTGAGAATTTGCCACGCCGGACATTGTATAATTGTCGTCCCCCGAAAAAAGCAGATTGCCTTCGTAATCCAATATCACTATGTTATTTGTCGTTTTGTTGCCGATTCCGGCCGCTACCGCTTTCGCCAGATAAGCCGCATTATCGGAAGTAAATTCCCCGTCCACCTCCAGCGTTATGGATGCAAATGCCTCCTCATCCGAAGAAATCAGCGTACCGTCGTTTTCCGGAAGGGATAGTTCCACATATGCGCTTTTGATTGCGGAAAACCTTTCCAAATTCTTCTGCAGTTTTGTTTCCAGATACATCTGATATTTCTTCTGCTTATCCGCTTCCGTAGAAGTAAAACTGCCTTCCACCACATTGTCGATGCTGTACCCTGCCGCCTGAATGTCATTGGCTCCCAAAAGCAATTCCGCATCCGACTGCTGATCTTTCAATATTTTTATCTGCAGCGCATCGTCGGACACTCTGTATGTCAGGCCATTGGCATCCAGCAATTCCGTAATCTGCGATGCTTCTTTTGTAGATTCACAGTTCGCCAGTACTACGAACTGCGGCCTGGTCAGCACAAAGGCAATAATCGCTATCGTTACAATAATGCCCGCTGTCGCCGAAGCCAGAATCGTTTTCTGTTTCGCCGTAAATTTATTCCACCATTCAAGAACTTTGTTTAAAAGCCCTTTCGCTCTATCTGCCATCTTTCTGTCTCCTTATCTGATTTTACTTCGATCAGATTTATTAGATTTGAATCTGCATAAGCTCTTTGTATGCTTCCAGCAGCTTATCACGGACTGTGACCGTATATTGAAGCGCCGTCGTTGCCTTATTTATCGCTATCGTAAGGTCGTGGGTATTCTCCGTTTCCCCAAGCATCCATTTCACTTCTTCATTTTCCATATCCGACAGATAACTGTTGGTCGTATTGATATTGTCTATTGCTTTCTGAAAAATATCGCCAAAAGAATCGTCCTTCTTCTCAAGCGCTTCTTTCCCGATGGCACTGCTTTTCTCTGCCTGTCTGACAGCACCCGATGTCACGTTATATAATGATGTGATATCCATAATTCCCTCCATTTATGCCCCTCTTAATATTTTTGCATCATTTGCCCAATTCCGTCTGCTTCTCTATGACTGCCCCATTTCCAACCCTTTCATTGCCATAGTTTTGCTGGCAGTAAAAGCAGTCGCATTGGCTTCATAAGCCCTGCTGGCATCAATCAGATTCGTCATTTCAGTTATAACGCTCACATTAGGATATGTAACATAGCCGTTTTCGTCCGCATCCGGATGGGAAGGATCATAAACCTGAATCATATCCGTCCATGTATCCTCCTGCACGCTGCTTACTTTTACGCCATTCCCCGAATATCTGTCCGTGGCCTTATTCAGCACGCGGCTGAACGGAGTATGCGTGTTCTTTTCTTCAAAGACAACTACTTTCCTGCGGTACGGAGTCCCGTCCGTTCTGGTCGTATTCGCATTGGCAAGATTCTGCGAAATAATGTCCATACGGTATCTTTGGGCTGTCAGCCCCGATGAATTGATATTAAACGATGAAAAAATACCCATAGCTACACTCCCTCACTGTTATTTCATGACAAGTTTCAGATTGCTGAATTCTTTATTGATGCTGTCTATCAGCCCGTTATATCTTAGCTGATTGGCTGCCAGTGTCACGTTCTCGGTTTCTATATCCACATTGTTCCCGTCCAGTCTGTAAGAATAGTTTGCAGAGTCGGTATATGTACGGGGATTCAGCCTATTGGTCTTTACATTGGCAATCCTGTCATCCATTGTCCTGTACCTGGAATGCTCCAATGCTTTCCGGAACTCCGATTCAAAATCCACATCCTGCCTCTTGTAGCCAGGCGTCGTGGCATTGGCAATATTATTTGAAATTACTTCATTGCGTATCCATGCCGCATCTGCCGCCTTGTCCAGTACGTTGATATAATTAAATGCGCTTGTATTAATCATCCTTCTACTCCTTCTCCTTTACCTATTCTATTATATTATAAATTATTTGTGTAAAAAGACAAGATTTTTATTAAAAAAAGGATTTACGAATAATCCAATAAATCCCTTTAATTTTTCAGACAATTTCCGTATTATCCGTTTATTTTTTATTTTCTTTCTTTAACTTTTCAATTTCATCGAACACCACATCGTTCAGCACTTTAATATAAGTTCCTTTCATGCCTGAGGAACGGGATTCTATCACCCCGGCACTTTCAAATTTTCTCAGGGCATTCACAATCACGGAACGTGTAATGCCTACCCGGTCAGCAATCTTGCTGGCCACAAGAATTCCTTCCATGCCGCCTAATTCGTCAAAAATATGGGTAATGGCTTCCATTTCCGAAAAAGACAGCGTTCCGATGGCGGAACGTACCACTGCCAGCTTACGGCTCTCCTCCGCACTTTCCTCATTGACGGCACGCAGCATCTCCAGCCCCACTACCGTGGTTCCGTATTCGCACAATATAATATCGTCAATCTCATATTGTGCATCGCATTTGTAAAGGAACAGCGTGCCAAGACGCTCTCCTGCTATCTCAATCGGCGTAATGATAGCCTGAAATTTCTTCACGTCAGTGCTTTCAAAACCCAATGTCTCCAAGTTCACGTTCTCTTTCGTAGATAAGACCGCCAGCATTCTCTCATTCAGCATGGAATCAATAAATCCGCCGACCCGGTCTACAATCAGTTCGTTAATGGATTCCACTCCGTCCGCAACCCCGACGCCCAGCACTTTCCCTTTCTTGCTTATGACCAGCACATTAGAAACAAGGATGTCGCACAGCACCTTACAGATATCGCTGAAAACCACTTTGCTTGAATCATTATTATGCAGCAATTTCCCTATCTTCCGTGTCTTATCCAGCAATTGTACGCTACTCATGCCTTTTTACCTCCGTCTGTCCTGACAGGTTCCCGCTTCCATACGCGTCTGTCCGGCAATCCCCCCTACGAACGTTATTATTGTATCATAGTGTTATTATAATAGCAACGATTTAAAGGCAATTTTTTTATTTTTCGTTAAATTCTCATACAATTCATTCCATATCTGTCCTTTTTTTCCATAATTTTCTCATATATTATGCAATATGCCTATGACGGCACTTGTTCCGGAACCGGCTTATTCATTACATAACCGCAGGTTTCACCGGAGCAAACTAGCTTATTCCCTTTTTCTAACATAATGGAGCCGCATTCCGGACATTTCTGAACGGAAGGCTTCTGCCACACCATAAAGTCACATTCCGGATTATCGATGCATCCGTAATACTTTCTCCCTTTCTTGCTCTTCTTCAGTACGATGTCCTTACCACATTTCGGACAGGCAATGCCGATTTTCTCATAATATGGCTTTGCATTCCGACAGTCCGGAAATCCCGGACAAGCCAGGAACCTTCCGTGGGGACCATATTTTATCACCATTCTCCTTCCGCAGTTCTCACATATCTCATCCGACAGTTCATCCTCTATTTTCACATGTTCCAGTTCCTGCTCGGCACTTTGCACAGCCTCGTCCAGATCCGGGTAAAAATTGGAAATGACTGTCTTCCAGTTCACGCTGCCTTCCTCTACCCCATCCAACAATGCTTCCAGATTTGCCGTAAAGTTCACATCCACAATGGTTGTGAAAGCCTCTTTCATAATATTATTGACTACCTCGCCAAGTTCAGTCACATAGAGGTTCTTATTCTCCTTCACCACATACCGCCTTGCCAATATGGTAGTAATGGTGGGGGCATAAGTACTGGGCCGCCCAATTCCCTGTTCCTCCAATGCCCTTACCAAGGAAGCTTCCGTATAATGGGGGGCCGGCTGCGTGAAATGCTGCTTATAGTCATATTCTTCCAATGTCAGGCACATCCCCTGGTCAATCCCCTTGGCCATTGTGTTCGTCTCTTCTTTGTCCTCTTCCTGTGTATAGACGCTCATAAACCCGTCAAACAGGACTTTGGATGCCGCAACGGTGAAACGGTGAGCGGCGGCATCGATTTTCACCGATGTCGTCTCATACTTTGCCGGGTTCATCCGGCTCGCCGTAAATCTTTTCCAGATTAGCTGGTAAAGCCGGAACTGATCGCGTGAAAGCGATTCCTTCAGATCCTGCGGTGTGCGTGCAATGTCCGTGGGACGTATGGCTTCATGGGCATCCTGGATTTTTTGCGATGCCTTCTTCTCTTTTATCGTCTGCGCCGCATATTCTTCACCGTAATTACTTTTGATATATTCCCTCGCCATATTCTCCGCTTCTTCCGATACCCGTGTGGAATCGGTACGCAGATAAGTGATGACCCCTACGGTTCCGCTGCCTTTAATATCAATGCCTTCATACAGCTGCTGTGCCAGACGCATCGTCTTCTGAGTGGAAAAATTAAGTACCTTGCTGGCCTCCTGCTGCAGTGTGGAGGTCGTAAACGGCAGCGGGGGCTTCTTTGTCCTCTCCCCCTTTTTCACTTCCGCCACTTCGTACCGAGCCCCTTCCAGTTCGGTCAGAATACGGTTCAGATCCTCTTTGGAGGAAATAACGGCTTTGCCGGCTTTCGTTCCGTAATACTTTGCCGCCACCGGCTTTTTCTCCCCCGGGATACGCAGCAAGGCATCCAAAGTCCAATATTCTTCGGGTATAAATGCGTTAATTTCTTCTTCCCGGTCACAGATGATACGAAGTGCCACAGACTGTACCCGGCCGGCGCTCAGCCCCCTTTTTACCTTTGCCCACAGAAGAGGTGAAATGCGGTAACCTACCATGCGGTCCAGAATACGTCTCGCCTGTTGGGCATCTACCAAATCCATGTTAATCTCTCTGGCATTTTTCAGCGACTCCTTCACCGCACTCTTTGTAATCTCATTAAAAGTAATCCGGTATACTTTCTTATCTTCCAGTTTCAGTGCTTTCATCAAATGCCAGGAAATCGCTTCCCCTTCACGGTCAGGGTCAGTTGCCAGATATATCTTTTCGGCTTTCTTCACCTCTTTGCGCAGATTCGCCAGAATATCGCCTTTTCCCCTAATGGTAATATACTTCGGTTCATAATCATGTTCCACATCCACGCCAAGCTGGCTCTTTGGCAAATCCCTTACATGGCCGTTGCTGGCAGCCACTTCATAATTGGCTCCCAGAAATTTTTTGATTGTTTTCACCTTTGCCGGTGATTCTACAATAACTAAATATTTCGCCATAATTATATCCCCTGTTCCTTCTGTCTTTCCGCAAGAGCATCTGTCGCTGACGGATTTCTTCTATATTAATAGACATCCTAATTAACGGATCCGCTGTTACATTGCATAATTCGCCGCTGTCCACGAACCTATATCATTAAGTTACACTGCAGCCTGCTTCAGGAATGATTTTTTTGCTCGGCCCTTCCAAAAATGCCGGCACTTAGATGCCGTATTTCAGTGCCTTAGAGCGTATTTGAAAATTGCTTTCTGGCAATGTGCGTCTGCCGCCCAGCGAAAGAGTGTCCGAATAAAAATATCATTCCTGAAGCACGCTGCGGCTTAACTCAATGATGTTGATCCACGGAAAGCAGCCATTTTATTTGGAAATTTCAACACGCATCACTATACAATAAATTCTTAGTGCTTGCAAGTAATATTATGAAAAATTTAAAATATTTATTCACATTTTTCAATTCTCTCCCCTTTCCTTTTTCGCATATTGCCCCGGAGAAATCTGCTTTACTTTATTTTCCATGCACAGTTCCGTCAGTTCGCATATTATTTCCCTATACCCCATTCCCGACTCCTCCCGCAGCTGTTCCGTGCTCTTCGGATAATAATCCAAATAATGGAAAATGCCCGCTTTTTCCGCCTGTCCTGCCGTTTGTCCGCCCCCTTCCACGGACTGTCTGCCGGGCTTTTGCTTCCTGCCGGAGTCCGGTACCATTCCTGTCTCTTCCAGCATTTCTTCTATGGATATCAGAATCCCTGCCCCTTGTTTTATAAGCCGGTTACATCCCCTGCTCAGCGGATCCGTGAGCCGTCCCGGCACCACATAGACTTCCCGGCTCTGTTCCAAGGCCATATCAGCCGTAATCAATGTGCCGCTTTTTTCCCTTGCCTCCACTATAAGCACCACATCCGACAGCCCGCTGATAATCCGGTTCCTCATAGGGAAAAAACCGGGCTTAGGCTGTGTCCCGGGAAGATATTCGGACAGTATGCCTCCCTTTGATTTCAATGCTTCATATAAATTTCTGTTTTCTTCCGGGTAACAGACATCCACCCCGCTGCCCAATACTGCATAGGAATTCCCTCCCGCCCGCAGTGCCGTCCATTGGGAAATGCCGTCAATCCCCCTTGCCATGCCGCTGATAACGGAAATCCCCTTCTCTGCCAGTGCTTCCGCTACTTTTCCCGCCATAGATCTGCCGTATTCCGAACACTCCCTGGCTCCGATCACGGCTACCGCAGGCTCCTGTTCCGACGGCAGCTGCCCCCTTAGAAATATACCGAAAGGCGGATCCGGTATCTTCCTCAGTCGCTGCGGATAGTCCGGATGCAGATTGGATAGGTACCGGATGCCTGCCTTTCCAAGCTGCCGATATCTTTCCTCCACGGTTCCTGCCTCCCACTCTTCCTTTGCCTTCTTCAAAGCCTCCGCTTTTTTCTCCGGCAGAAATGCCTGCCATTCTTCCACAGCCATTTCATATACCGCTTTCGGCGAACCTGCCGCCTCCGTCAGTTCCCACCGGCTCTTCCGTCCCAATCCGTATACGTTCTCCATCCAATAAGCATACGCCTGCTCCTGCTCCAAATTATATTCCATACCTTATTCTCCTATATTCAGTTCCGCTACTGCACGACTAACTGCCCCTTTTCTCAGGAGTAATTCCGTCTGCTTTGCAGCCGGCATTCCTCCTGGGCACTTATTCGTGCCTCCGCTGTTTTCAGTTCCGCTGCCGCACGACTAACTGCCCCTTTTCTCAGGAGTAATCCCGTCTGCCTTGCAGCCGGCATTTCTCCTGGGCACTTATTCGTTCCTCCGCTGTTTTCAGTTCCGCTGCTGCACGACTAACTGCCCCTTTTCTCAGGGCAAATTCCGTCTGCCCGGCAGCTGACTGCCTCTGCCAAATGTATTTTCTTTATTTCCACGCATCCGTCTAAATCCGCAATGGTGCGCGCCACCCGCAGAATACGGTAATACGCCCGCGCACTTAGTTTCATCTTTCCGAAAACTTTCTTTAACAGCTGCTTTCCTTCCCTATCCGTTTCACAAAACCGGTCTGTTTCTTCCGGCGTAAGCAGCGCATTGAATTTGCCGCTCCCCCGTTCTTCCTGCATCTTCCTTGCCAGAAGGACTCTGGAACGAATGGATGCACTGGATTCCCTTTCGTCCTCCGGCTTGCTTCTGCCAAAGGATAGTTCTTCCATACACAGTGCGGGAACCTCTGCAAAAATGTCAATGCGGTCCAATATAGGCCCGGACAGACGGCTCTGATATTTCCTGATTGCATTCTCCGTACAGCGGCACCTCTCCATATCCGGATAATATCCGCAAGGGCATGGGTTCATGGCTCCTACCAGCATAAAATCAGCCGGATATTCATAGTTGCCGCCGATCCGGGCAATCTGTATCTTCTTCTCTTCCAAGGGCTGACGCAGCAGATTCAGCACATTGGAGCCAAATTCGGGCATCTCATCTAAAAAAAGAATGCCTTTATGTGCCAAACTGATAACTCCGGGTTTCGGATTCCTTCCGCCGCCGGAAAGAGCCTGCGCCGTAACCGTATGATGGGGGCTTAAAAAGGGTCTTGTGAAAATCAAAGAATTTTTTCTGCTGAGAAGTCCTGATATGCTGTAGACGGAAGATACTTCCAGACTTTCTTCCTCGGTCAGTTCCGGTAATATACCGGGAATCCTTCTGGCGATCATAGTTTTTCCCGAGCCAGGAGGCCCGAACAGCAGCAAATTATGAAATCCGGCCGCTGCTATCTCCGCTGCCCGCTTGGCACCGGCCTGTCCCTTTACATCGGCGAAGTCCGGCTCTTTCTGCTCTTTCCTGCCATCATCCCGCCGCATCACCCACACTCCTTTCCCTTCCTTTCTTCCCTCCCGTATTTTCGCTTCCCCCTGCGGCCTGCGGCTTTCTGTTATTCCCCCCCGCAGCAGTTCTATGACTTCCCCTAGGGAAGACACGCCTGTCACTTCTATCCCGGAGATCAATGCCCCCTCATTCTCATTTTCCCATGGCACAATGCAGCGTTTCATTCCGCTCTCCTTGGCTGCCCTCACCATAGGCAGTACTCCCCGTATTTCGTTCACTTCCCCGTCCAGACTCAGTTCTCCTGCAAACATGACCTTTTCCGTCCGTTCCTTCTCCACATGCCCCAATGCCAGCAGAATCCCGACTGCCACAGGAAGGTCATAGCCTGTCCCTCCCTTCCTGATATCTGCCGGAGAAAGGTTCACCGTGATTTTCATGGGCGGAATGGCTATTCCCGCATTTTTTAATGCCACCCTCACCCGTTCTCCTGCTTCTTTTACCTCACTGCCCAGATATCCTACCATAAGGAAGCCCGGCAGCCCTTGGGAAACATCTACTTCCACATGAATAATAACCGCATCCATGCCGCATATTGCCGCTGTTAAAATTGTGCTGAACATGTAACCTCCTGTCCCGGTACTGCACTGCCAATACCAAATGCCGCAGAATCATATTCTTCCGCCTGCTTTTCCGTTTGTGGGATACTTTGGGAGAAACCCCTGACTGCCGGAATAAAATCCGGCCTATCATTCAGAATTTAAATATACCGAAGTTCTTTTCATAAACAATATTTTATCTCAAATATCATAGAAGCATTGCCGAAAACATAAAATTGAAATAGCAAAACCTCCGCCGAAAAAGACCGCTGTGCCTTGCAGGGATTCGGCTACTGCCGTAACCGTCCCCTGCTGCACATATAAGTATTCTGCCGAAATTCCTACTCTTGCGTATTGCCTGCAGCCTGTTCCCCGCTTCCGTTTTGCTGCTTTGTGTCTTCCTGCCCCGGCACGGGAAAACCGTTTTCCCGAAGAAGTTCAGGATCCATGACATGACGGTTATCCATAGTCCTCATAATATCCGTTATTTCTAGATCTTTATACTCCCTGCCGGATAAATCCATAACATTATTGTTTCGGAAACCAAGCACCATAGGACGGAGAATATCCGAATCATTGCCCTGTATGACAATTGCCTTTTCACCGGTGCTTAATTCCACGCTGACACCCGGAACCAATATGTTGACAGACTGAATCAGGGCATCCACTATATCCGGATGGAAAACATCCGGATTCTTCATTAAATATTTTATTGCCGTCACCCCGGACTCCGGCGAATGTTCCAGACGCATGGCCGTCATTGTGTCATAGGTATCTGCCACTAACAATGCCTGTGCCCCCATCGGCATTCTCACCTTAGGGTCAGATTCCCCTTCCCGGAAATTTTCCCAAATCTTCCGCATCTGCACACATAGCCGCTTTATGCCGGGAGAATCTATAAATACGCTGCCAATCAGTTCGTGGCCGGCCTCTGCATAGGTATTGATTACCTGCAGTTCCTCTTCATTCGGTTCATCCTTATCGGCAATTGCTTTCGGAACCGACAATTTCCCGATATCATGGAGCAAAGCGGCATAAATGAGATTCATCCGCTCCTCCATCTTCAGATTGAGCACATTTGCAATCATCGCACATAAAATACCCACATTCAAGGCATGTTTATATACATAGTCCTCTTTACTGCGCAGATTCTGAATAAAATTTATTTTCTTATCCAAATTTCCGTAACGCCGCAAAATATTGTTCGCAATAACATGCAGTTTTGCCCCTTTTTCCTTTTCATCCTTAATCTTCAGCAATTCTTCACGCAGCGAAAACACTGTCATTGTCTGAAAACGTTCAAATAATATATCTTCCTGTGTCATCGGAGGCACCGGTTCCGCCGGCTCCAATATAAACAGTCCGATTAACTTAAAAGCTTCTATGCTTTGGATGCCCTGTGCGGTCAGCTTGGAATTGCGTTCATACAGAAGCACTCCGTCTTTGTTGTAGATAGGCCTAGCCAGTCTCATACCCTTCTTCAAATCACTGGTCTTTACAAAAAGCATATCGCTTCCCCCTTATCTGCCGTCTTTATTCCCGTTCAAATCCTGTTCTTAGCTTATGGAGTGCCTTTTTTTCTATCCGTGATACATAACTCCGGGATATGCCAAGCATTTGCCCTATTTCCCGCTGTGTCACTTCTTTCCCCGTTGCCAGCCCATAGCGCAGGTAAATAATCTCTTTCTCACGTTCGTCCAACATCTGCAGAATGGTGCCAAGCTTTTTAATGTTACTGCCCAGTTCCATCTTGTCTATCACATCAACCTGCTCCGACTCTATAATATCCAACAGATTTATCTCATTCCCTTCCTTATCGGTTCCGATGGGTTCGTATAAGGATACCTCTTTCGAGGTTTTCTTCTTGGAACGGAGCAGCATGAGCAGTTCGTTGTCAATGCATCTGGAAGCATATGTACTTAACTTTCCCTTCCCCGAATCAAAAGAGGCTACCGCCTTAATCAGCCCGATTGTCCCTATGGAAATCAAATCTTCCATGTCCTCATCCACATTCTGGTATTTCTTGGCAATGTGGGCAACCAGACGCAGATTGCGTTCTATCAGAATCTCCCTTGCCTCTTTGGCTTTCTCACTGTTCCCCTGCCGGAGCAGCTGAATATATCGGGCTTCTTCCTCTGCGGTTAAAGGTTTCTGAAAAGTTTTCAAAAGGCGCCCCCAAAGTCAATTTACTATATTCTATGACCCTGCCGCCTTCCGAGTGCCTTTCCCAAACCGGAAAAAAATATTGTACCTGCTATATTTCTATATTATACAAATAGGAAAGACAAATAGCAATATTTTCTGAAAAATTATTCGTTCTGAATGCTTGCAGAATATTTGCAGATTTTGCAAGAATAGTGATTCTGACCATGGACAAATCTGATTTCAGTATAAAGATATTATTATCATAGTCTATGACACCCGATGTGTCAAGGGAATATTCAGAGAAAACCCGGAAATCAATTTTCTGGTTTGTGCCTGTGTTTCGGCGGCGAACATGCGGATGGCCAATACAATCCGGCAAGAAATCCGGTGCCCAAGCAGAAACGGATATTTTTCGATGATTCGAAAAGTATCCGTTTCTGCTTCGGAAACCCAGTCAGAACAGAAATTCCGCCATAACATAATTGCTCACATCCCTGCCCAAAGAGGTAAGCCTAATGCTTTCCCCTGTTTCCAACAGCCCCTGCCCGCATAGCTTATGTAAGGCCTTGCCGTATATCTCTTCCGGATCGCTGCCGAATGTATCCCGGAATGCCTGCCTCGTTACCCCTTCCGTCAGCCGCAGCCCTAAAAACATAAATTCTTCCATTTGCTCCTGACGGCTCAGCTGGACAACATGTTCCTGCACTGTCCCACAGCCGGAAAGGATGCGCTGCATATATTGCTCCATGTCTGTCAGATTTTTCCAGCGCACATTGTCCGCCATGGAGGCAGCTCCCAAACCAAACCCCACATAATTCCGTCTTGTCCAATACCCTATGTTGTGCCGGCATTCCATGCCCGGCAAGGCATAGTTGGAAATCTCATATCTATAATATCCCCTTTCCCGCAGGAAGCTTTCGGTAAACATGTCCATCTCCCGCTCTTCTTCCTCTGTGGGAAGAGGAAGAACGGCCTCTTCCCCGCTGCTTCCTTCTCCGCCGCTTCCTTCCCCGTAAATTTCATAAAAAGGGGTTCCCTCTTCTATAATCAGGCTATATGCCGAAATATGGGACGGTTCCAGCCTGACAATCCGCTCCAGATTGTCCGCATAGCTGTCCAGTGTCTGCCCCGGCAAAGCAGCCATAAGATCTACGTTAATATTGGTAAATCCTGCCTCTCTCACCATCCGGTATGTACGGAAAAAATCCTCTGCCTTATGGATGCGTCCAAGATAAGCCAGTTCCCGGTCATGCACCGACTGTGTCCCGATACTGATGCGATTGATTCCTGCCCTTTTATAACGTTCCAGTTTTTCTTTGTCTACCGTTCCTGGGTTAATTTCTGCCGTAATTTCCGGTTCCCTTCCTCCTGTTTCCGGAGTACCGGAAAAGCGGAAGAGACTTTTCAGGCAGGCCATTATCTCTTCTGACAATTCCATCGGCAGCACGGAGGGCGTGCCGCCTCCGATAAAAACGGAATCCACTATGCAGTCCGCGTATTTCCCTGCCTCTGTCCTGATTTCCGTTAACAGAGCCTGCACATACCGCCTCTGTTCCTCCTCCCTAGCCGGAAAAGAAAGGAAATCACAGTATCGGCACTTTTTCACGCAGAATGGTATATGAATATAGATGCTCAATGTGCGCATGCGTTTCCTTTCTTATATAAAAGCATGTCTTAAAATTGCATTGCCTGAAGAAATCCCTATCTGTCATCCAGCTTCAGCACGCTCATAAACGCTTTCTGCGGTATCTCCACATTGCCAATTTGGCGCATCCGCTTCTTCCCTTCCTTCTGTTTCTCCAGCAGCTTTTTCTTACGCGTAATATCGCCGCCGTAACATTTTGCAAGCACATCCTTACGCATGGCCTTCACGGTTTCCCTCGCTATGACCTTACCGCCTACCGCCGCCTGAATAGGAATCTCAAACAAATGGCGCGGTATCTCATCCTTCAGCTTTTCACACATCTTCCTTCCCCGCTCATATGCACTGTCCGCATGCACGATAAAAGAAAGCGCGTCCACTTCTTCCTTATTAATAAGAATATCCAATTTCACCAGCTTGGATTCCTCATACCCTTTTAAATCATAGTCAAAAGATGCATACCCTCTGGAACGGGATTTCAGGGCATCGAAAAAATCGTAAATAATTTCGTTCAGAGGCAGTTCATATTTCAGCAAGGCCCTAGTCTCTTCCAGATATTCCATCCCAAGATACCGCCCCCTCCGTTCCTGGCACAGTTCCATAATAGAACCGATAAAATCCGTTGTCACCATGATTTCCGCCGACACCACCGGCTCTTCCATATATTCGATTTCCGACGGATCCGGCAGATTGGCCGGATTGGTCAGTTCCGTTACTTCACCGTTGCTCTTATGCACCTTATAAATAACTCCCGGTGCGGTAGTCACAAGATCCAGATTATATTCCCTTTCCAGCCTCTCCTGAATAATTTCCAGATGGAGCAGTCCCAGAAAACCGCATCGAAACCCAAATCCCAATGCTACCGATGTTTCCGGTTCATACCGCAGGGAGGCATCGTTCAGCTGCAGCTTCTCCAAAGCATCCCGCAAGTCAGGATATTTGGCTCCGTCCGCCGGATACATGCCGCAGTAAACCATGGAATTTACTTTCTTATAGCCCGGCAGCGGCTCCTTGCATGGATTTTTAATGTCCGTCACCGTATCGCCTACCGCAGTGTCTTTCACATTTTTTATGGAAGCCGTAATATAGCCTACCATCCCGGCCGACAGTTCTTCGCAGGGAATAAACTGCCCGGGTCCGAAATATCCTACCTCTGCCACTTCCGCCTTTGCGCCGGTAGCCATCATAAGAATTTCCGTACCTTTCCTTACCGTTCCTTCCTTAATACGGCAAAATATAATGACACCCTTATAGGAATCATACAGCGAGTCAAAGATAAGCGCCTGCAGCGGGTTTTCCGGATTGCCGGACGGTGCAGGTATTTTATGCACGACAGCTTCCAGCACTTCTTCTATCCCAATGCCGTTCTTGGCGGAAATCATCGGTGCATCCTGCGCCTCGATGCCTATCACATCTTCAATCTCATCCTTCACATGCTGGGGCTGGGCACTGGGCAGATCTATTTTATTGATTACCGGAAATACATCCAAATCATGATCCAAGGCAAGGTATACATTGGCAAGTGTCTGTGCCTCAATGCCCTGCGCGGCATCCACCACCAGAATGGCTCCGTCACAGGCCGCAAGGCTGCGGCTCACCTCATAGTTGAAATCCACATGGCCGGGCGTGTCAATAAGGTTTAAGATATATTCCTCTCCGTCCTTGGCCTTATATATAATACGGACCGTCTGCGCCTTTATCGTAATGCCGCGTTCCCGTTCCAATTCCATATTATCCAATACTTGCGCCTGCATCTCACGGCTGGTCAGAAGTCCTGTTTTCTCTATAATACGGTCTGCCAAAGTGGACTTTCCATGGTCAATATGCGCCACAATGCAGAAATTCCTGATTTTGCTCTGATCTATATTTGCCATTGTCTTCCTCCGTTCATGATATTAGCGTAGTAAGTATAGCACACTTCCCCCGGAATTGTCTATATATCATGAACGTTGTGCTCGGAAATCGTAACAGTTCAGCCGGAATGTAATGTTGGGAGGCGGACGCCCGTGCGCGAGTTTTTTTCGTGGCCGGCAGCAGCAAAACTGCCTGTCCCGGTTTTCCGTGCACTTTTTTCGGCCGGAGGTTTCTAAGCAGA
>CAJUIM010000008.1 GCA_910586275.1 uncultured Lachnospiraceae bacterium
GTCCGTATGCGCTGGGCGAAAATATCGGCGCAGGCACAAAACCGGATATTGATTTCCCTACTATCGCTCCCGCGGATCATGTCATTAAGGTAAGCTGCTGCCGGCATCCTTCTGTGCCAGCCGTTTCATGCATGCAATCCCCGTTATGTCCGCCAATACCCAGCCAATGGGCACTGACACCCATATTCCCGTCACGCCGATCCGTTCCACGGAAGAGAGCGCATAAGCCAGCGCAACCCTCGTCCCCAAGGATATCACCGTCAATGCCACCGACATTCCCGGCCTGCGTACCGCCCGGTAATAGCCGTAAAGCAGAAACAGCACGCCGATACCGGCATAGCATGCCCCCTCTATCCGCAAGTAATGCACTCCCGTTTCAATAATGTCTCTTTCCTCCGCCGAAATAAACAGACCCATCAGAGGCCGTGCCAGCAGGCATACCCCAAGGCTGATGCATAAACAGAACACCAATACGGAAACTGCCGCGCTTTTTACTCCCTTCCGTATCCTGTCCTGCCTGCCCGCTCCGTAGTTCTGCGCCACATATGTAGAAAAAGCATTTCCGAAATCCTGTACCGGCATATATGCAAAAGAATCAATTTTTACGGCCACCGCAAATGCCGCCATGACAACTGTGCCAAAGCTGTTCACCAGCCCCTGTACCATCAATATGCCCAGATTCATTACCGACTGCTGTACACAAGTGAGAAAAGACATCCCCATAATTTCCTTTAATGTCTCCGCCCGCCATTTCATATGTACCCGCCGTATCCTGAGTTCCGGACAGCGCAGGAATGCATATCCCATAATCCCCACTCCGGAAACATACTGGGACAGCACCGTTGCGGCCGCCGCCCCGCCAACGCCCCATCCGAAGCCTTGCACAAACCATAAATCCAATGCAATATTCAGTACCGACGATATTCCCAGAAACAAAAGCGGTATCACGGAATTCCCCACTGCCCTCAGCAGGCTGGCGAAATAATTGTAGAAAAAAGATGCCCCAATCCCAACAAAAATAATCATCAGATATTCCCGCATCAGCGGCGCCACCGTCCCCGGCACCTGAAGCAGCCGGATCAGCTCGCTCAGCCCTGCATATACCAGTAAGTTCATTGCCGCCGCCACTCCGGCAATCATGACGAATGAGACAAAAATACAGGATTTCAGCCTTTCTTCTGCCTTTGCACCGAAATGAATCGAGCATACCGCCCCGCTTCCCATGCACAGCCCCAGTAAGACGGAAGTAAGGAAAACCATCAGCGTATAGGATGACCCTACCGCCGCCAACGCATCCGCCCCCAAAAAACGGCCTACAATCCAAGTATCCGCAATATTATAAAACTGCTGCAATAAATTCCCTATCATCAAGGGAATGGCAAATTTTATCAGTCCGGCCGTAATCGGCCCTTTTGTCATATCCTGCTGCATTTTACTTCTCTCCTCCTACTTCTTGGCATTACGCTTCTCTCCTGCTTCTTTCTCTCCCGATTCGCTCTGCGCCACACGTTTTCCCTCTCCATGCCTTCTTTTCCGCCGCTCTGCGCCACACATTTTCCCTCTCCACGCCTTTTTTCCGCCGCTCCCCGCCACACGTTTTCCCTCCCCTGCCCTCCGGCTTACGCCCCCTATTCCTCTTCACAGAAAGAAAAAAATTCCTCCGTCAGATTCTGCGGCGAAAACATCAATATTACATAATCATACCCGCCGTTTTTCAGAACTTCCGTATAATCCCCCTGATAGGCCCTCGGGTCTATCAGGTCCACGGTTCTGCATCGCAGGGAGACAAAAGCCGCAAAAGGCACGGCAAAAGAATCCTTTACCAGACATATATCCGGCCCATCCTGCCTTCCCCGGTTCTCTATATGGGTAAAACCGGGGTTGCCATACAGATATGCCCCGTAGAAATCCGTATCAAAAGAATTCTCCCCGCCCTGCAATGCCGCCCAGTCAATCAGAACCTCCTCGAAACGCCCGCTGATTGCCCGATTCCCGGAATGACTGCCCCGATACCGGTAATCCGTGGAAAACTTCGGGAAAATCAGCGTAAAATCATCCGTTCCCGCATACAGACGCCCTGCCTTCCTTCCCATAGAGCCAAGAAAAGCATTCTTATAAGTGATAAAGTGATAATGGCTTGGTTCTTTGTAATAACCTTCCGGATCCATGTCCTCCCCGTAAGCCTCCCCCATCCAGTCACAGAACCGGGAAGCCGCCCAGAAAGCCGTCTCCGTCCGCCAATGGTGATCCGTACGGTAAAATACCCGGCTTAGTTCCATTCCGCTGTCCGTCAAATCCTTCCGCAAGTCCAATGCGTCCACATCCTCTCCCTCCAGCCGGCGCAGGAAGTCATCCGCCGTCTCATTGGCCATATGATAAGGCAGTCCCGCCGAAAGCTGCGTATGCCCCGCAATAAACTTGTCCGGCGGCATCACATAAAGCAGCTCTGTCCCTTCCGCCTTCAGCATCCGTCGCAGCCGCCCGGCACGCCGGGCATATTCCCCCGTATCTTTGATTCCCTCCGCAAAATAAGTATAATGAAGTTTTCCTTCCCTGTCCTTCACCACCTCAAAATTCCCCTCTTCCTCCTTCCCCAGCAACAGCTGCACATAACCGTAAGCATCCACAAAACCATGCTTTCCTGCCACATACTCCGTAACCGCGTCATTGATATCCGCTGCCAGTTCCTCCCTTTCCTTTTCCCCCGTTTCCTTCCCATACCATTCTACAACCGCCTGCCATAAAAAGGGAAGTTCTTTTCTCATATTTGCCGCGGAAAATGCAAACAGGAAGAAAACAAACAGCAATGCGGTCATACGCTTCTTTTTCAGCAGCTTCTCCAACATCTGCCTGCCCTCCTTCAGAAATTAAAATAAATGAACGGATGATAGCTTCCCTTCACAAGATAGGTGATGCAGAGCAGGAATACCCCCATCATCATTGCCGGATAACACACATCCGCCAATGCCCTGCTTATTTTCCCTCTCAGCATAATATTATTTATAATCAGATAATTACACCTTCTCCCGATGGGCACGCAGAAAAAAGCGCCGATGATAAAGAAAATACCATATTCCCGCAGATACATCCATGCATAATCGCTGAAAAAACCGTTCCCGCCCAGCCCGAACATACAGCGGATATAATTTCCCGCGCCTATCAGATTTTCCGACCGGAAAATAACCCAGCCCAGATTTACGGCAAACATAGTATAGCACCACCGCAGCACACCATAACCTTCTTTCCGTTCCAGTCCAATAAACCGTTCCATGACAAGGAACAGGAAATTCAGCATCCCCCATATCACAAATGTCCATTCCGCCCCATGCCATAACCCGGTGCAAAGCCATACTACCATAATATTGCGTATCACAAGATCCATATTTTTCACTTTGGAGCCGCCCAAAGGGAAATAAACATATTCCTTGAACCATACGGACAGGGAAATATGCCATCGCCTCCAGAATTCCCCCACGGAACGGGCAATATATGGGTAATTAAAGTTTTCCTCAAATTTGAAGCCGAACATCAGTCCCAGCCCTACCGCCATGTCCGAATACCCGGAAAAGTCAAAGAAAATCTGCATGGTAAAAGCTGCCGCCCCAACCCACGCCAATGCCGCCGGCATGCCTGCCTGCCCGTAACCGTCAAAAATACGGTCTGCAGCAACGGCAAATGTGTCGGCCAGCAGCACCTTCTTCCCCAATCCGGCAATAAAACGGCAGACACCCACGGAAAACTTATCCCACGTTTCCCTGCGTTCCCGAATCTGCCCTTCAAACGTAGAATAACGCACAATGGGACCGGCAATCATCTGCGGAAAAAAGACTATATATAATGCCACATAAAAAGGATTCTTCTGCACCCGGCTCTGTCCCCGGCACACATCCGCCACATAGGAAAGCGCCTGAAACGAAAAAAAGGAAATCCCTATGGGCAGCGCCAGATTGGTAACCCGCAGATCCGTCCCCGTAACCGCCGCCAGATTCCGGATAAAAAAATCCAGATACTTAAAGACATAAAGCAGCCCCATATTCCATACAGCCGCCAGAGCCGGAACCCATTTGGCGGCCGTGCGCCCCCTGAAAAGATCCGCCGTAAGGGCCAGCAGATAATTTACCGCTGCGGAAACCAGCATCAGCCAGACAAACCTCGGTTCTCCCCAAGCGTAGAAAAACAAGCTGGCGGCCAGCAGAATCCCGTTTTTCACCGGAACCCACTTCCGGAACAGATAATACATCGCCAAGACAGCCGGGAGGAAATAAAATAAGAAAACAATACTGGAAAACAGCATATCCCTACCCCCTCCTGCCCTTTCTTCTGGCCGTAAAGTAAGAAGCCAGAAAAACAGCGGCGGCGGCAGCCAGACTGCCCCGGATTCCCCACAGCCAGGCCGGGCTCCTGAGCATATCCCCATAAAATGCAGCCGCCGCCGGCTCTGCGCCGGCCATCCAATCTCCATATCTTTCTATAAAAATTTCCACATTCTGCCCTCCCTCCGCAACGGCCGTCTTCCCTTCCTATAAATAATCCCATTCCGAAATCTCGTCCTCCGGCTTCAGTCTTTTTTTCACAATGTCGGATGCACCGACGGAACCTTCCCAGCCTCCCCCGTTTCCCATATTTTCCAATACCGGCCCACGGTCGTCTCTGACACGGTTCCCATGATTGCTGACATAATTATATGCATATATCCTGCGGCCTAAGTTAATGCGCAGTTCCTCGAAACTGCTTACGGATTCGTCCAAGTTTACCGGCCAAGAAGGATTTCTGTCATAAATAATCTGCATATATTCCCCTTTCCCCTGCTGCCAATCCGTCACCAGAAATACATAACGCCACTGCGGCTCCCTATATTCCGCTAAAATGATTTTCCCGGCAACTACGGCTCGGTACTTGCCGTCATCCAGCACCAACTCCGCACCTTCCCCTTTTTCCAAAGGCATTGCACGGGGAAGCAGCACCGAAACGCTGTTTTCCGAAATATCCAGGGTTTTCCCCTTTTCTTCTTCCTGTCCGGCTCTCACCAGACAGTCCACCGCCACATCCTGCCGCTCTGCCTGTCGTCTGCTTTTCCGCCCCAACAGGAAAAAAAGCGACATCACCAAGTGATACAGATTTACCAGCAGCCAGAACAGAATAATCAGATAGTCCAGCCTCCCCGTATGGAACATCCACCGGATACAGTTTACCATTCCGTGTACCGACAGAACCGTCAGCGCCAAGTGGGGAACCGCATGCCAAATCCGCCGCCCCTCTTTTTCGGCACCGTCCTTCTTGGTCACCTTGAATTTTTTCATTTTAATGCCCAAAGTTTCCGCCAGCACCGGAAGAAGCAGAAAAGGAAAGATTGCCGTTTCATATAAGTTTGTCCATGCGGCTGTCCTGATATTATGGCTCAATTTTTTTAAGCATATATTACTGCTGATATACATAGGCAGCCAGAAAACCAGCATCTCCATCAATGTGCATTTTACTACCGTTACATGGAAAACGGCAAACAGGATAGGCGACATAATATAGACCAGCCGCTTCCAAGGAGCATACCAGTACCAGACAGAAGCCAAGTAATTGGCCTTTTGCGGGAAACTCAGATGCCTGGAGAAGACCAGATGCATCTTCCTCCCTGTCTGGATGCATCCCCTGGCCCAACGGATTCTCTGGTTCACCAAACTCTTTAAATCCGTCGGGGAAAGCCCGGAAGCCAGCACCGTACTGATGGCATAGCAGACATACCCCTTTTTCTGTATCAGTATGCCGGTGGCAAAGTCCTCCGTAATGCTGTCCGTATAAAATCCCCCTGCGGCTTCCAACGCCTCCCGGGAAAGAAGCGTATTGGATCCGCCGTAAATCACACTGTTGCTCTTATTTCTGGACACCTGCACATCCTTATAAAAATAATCCTGTTCATTGGGTATCCATTTCTCGGAAAACAGATTGAACTGAAACAGGTCCAAGTTGTAAAAACTCTGGGGAGTCTGGATAAATCCCAGCTTTATCCTATCCTTTTCCTCCAGTTCCCTGTTCTTTTTCTCCCTGTCCACAAAATATGCCGCCGTCACCAGAAGAAAATTGCTCTTCGGCACCATATCCGCATCGAAAGTAGCTATCAAGGGTGAACCTGTCACGGACATAGCATGATTCAGATTCCCTGCCTTTGCCCCTCTTCTCTCCTCCCTGTCCAGATAATGAATGCCCATCTGTTCTGCCAATGCACGCATCTCCGGCCGCTTTCCATCGTCGCAAAGATAAATATGCACCTTTTCCTTATCCGGATATTCCATATGAAGACAGCCGTTGATTGTCTTATACAGCAGTTCCGGCGGCTCATTATATGTGGCAATGAAAACATCCACGTCCGGATATTCTTCCGGCAAGACTTCCGGCACTTCATGGCTTTCCATATGATACATATTAAAATAGTAAACCAAGGCTTCCAGCATGCCGAGAATCTCCACTGTCAGCAGCGCAATTCCGGCTGCTGCGGATATCGGCCCCTGCCCTAGCGGCAGAGTCCGAAACCCCCGCCACAGCAGATAAATCACCGACCATCCAATATTAAAAAACAACCATGCCCTGTCTTCATGCCCTGTCCGTCTGCCGCCGGCAGATCCGATCTTTTCCTCATGGCTTTCCATTTCCATACCGCCCTCCAAAACCAACACAGGAAACATCATAAACATTACGATGTTTCCTGTGATAACATTCATTATACGGTTAAAAGAATTTTTTATACCTCTTCTTCTCATCCTTTTCAGAAAAGCGTTTTTTTTGCCTGTTTCCATATCTGTCTGCTGCCCGAAAATTTCAGATCCCCATCTCATCCATCAGATACTCCAGCCTGCGCATATATCTTCTGTTTTCCTTTCCTTCTGCCAAAATCATAGGCGCATAGGCATCCCTGCCGCTGATCTCCAGACGCTTCCCCCCCATTGCCTGCAGATATCGCTCCGTAAAATCCAGAATTCCCTGGTGGATTTCTTTCACCTGCCCCGCGTTTTTATTTCTTTCCTTAAAGTCAATCCGGTATGTGCCGTCTTCCTGCAGATAATACCCTTTACAGGAGCCTTCCTCGGCACCCAGCAGCATTTCCCAATATAGGTTATGGTTTTTCCCCGCATCATGGAACTTCCATATATCTCTATTGTCCTTCTGGGAAAACAGATAACTTACCAACCGGCCGCTTTCCAACTGTGCCTCACTGCAGTCCCTCTCATAAGAAGCACAGGAATTCGTGCCTGCCAGAATGCCGGTGACTTCACAGCCCAGCCCCCATACTTCCTTTACCATGTAGGCCAAGGCCATAGCCCCGCTCCCTGCCCATCCTACATCCACGGCTGCCGCCCTGCCGACTCCCTGCAAGGCTTCCCTGAAATATTTTCCTGCCGCCCGAACCTGATTCTCATAATGTGCCGGCACTTCCTCCCAATGCTCCATAAAGTAGGCTTTTACCCCTTCCACATTCCGGTCGGTCAGCTTAGTGTCCGGTGCCCGGCCCAGACTGCCGCACAGCCCGTCCAGCATATCTTCCAATTCCATGCTGCGCAGTATGTCACGGAATGTATATCCCATATTCACTTTATGGTATAAGAACCTGCGGAAATAATCATATTTATACCGGCCAGCCGTCAGCTTTGCCGCCGCCAGCCTGGACCAATAGACATATTGCCTGCATTCTCCGGGATAAAGCTTATCATACACTTGGCAGAGAACATCCCCATCCCTGGACAAAAACAGAATCTTCTCCGTTTTGTGCCGCACCGCATAGGCATGGATAAACTGACAATAGCCTACCGCAAACCAGCCGCCGTAAAGGAACCCATATTCATAGGGCAGCCCGTATGTACGGCAGCCGTTGTGCAGATGCGCATTGACAATCCCCCGGTATACGCTTCCCGCTATGGCAGACATATCTTCCGGCCGGAAAGGCATGCCTGCCGTATTTACATTTTTATAGTAAACCGCATCAAAGCCATGCTTTTTTGCCTGTTCCACATCCGAACAAGGGTTGTCTCCCACATGCACATAACGTCTTCCTTCCCCTTCTTCCTGCCTGACTCGTTCATACAGCTTCCCGTCATGCTTGGAACACCGGTATTCGTTGGAAATATAATAGGCATCGAATTTCCCATACCCTGCTTTCTCCAGTATCCGGCGGATATCCGCCTCCCGCAGATACATATCCGATGTGACAATCATCCGTTTCCCATATTTCCTTACCGCTTCCGCCACCTGCCGCATATAGGGATTTGCAAAACAATACCGGCATTCCGCATCCAGTTCCGTCCCCATCCCCTCTTCCTGCCCGATGCCCGTTTCCCGTTCCAAGACCGCATATATTTCCGCAAAGGTGACTTCCCTGTCCCCTTCCTTCCTATACCGCTCTTCTCTTGCCCGGCGTTCCATTTCCTTCCTTATTCCCGGGAAATCCGGATAATCCAATGCTTCGGCCACAAAATAGAACAAATCGGTGGGCTTCGAAAACGGACGGAATATCAAAGTGTCAAATACGTCAAAGGATATTACGTCATATGCGGCAAGTTTTTCCGCCAGAAGTTCCGGCGATTCCCGCCCGGAAGCCGCAGACTCACTGCCTTCCCTGTACAGTTCTTTTTTTTCATAGGCAGCAAATTGTTCAGATATGCCATACTCCCTGCAGCGCAATATGTAATAGGCGAAATTCATCCACAACAGATATGCCCACAGACCAATCCTTTGCATTCCATGTACTTTCCTGCGCCTTTCCTGATATCTGTCCCGGATTCCCGGCTGACGATTTACAAGAAAATTATATATACCGACTCTAATGCCCATCCTCTCCCTGCTTTCTGCTGTTTTGTCTGTTATCCATGATGTAAGCCAATCTGTCTCCTACTTCTCCATCTGCCCATAAGCCTTACATACTTCCTCCGGCTTTCCTATCATTTTCATGACTCCTTTTTCAATCCAGACCACCGTATCGCAATTCTTACGGATAAAGTCCGAGGAATGGGAAACAATCAGCACGGTTGCCCCGCTGTGTATCATTTCCTGAATACGCTGCTCGCTTTTTTTCCTGAAAAACATGTCTCCCACGCTGAGCACCTCATCCAGAATCAGTATGTCCGGAGAATCCCTCATGGTGGCAATGGCAAAGCCAAGCCTTGATACCATGCCCGAAGAAAAATTCTTCATCCGCTCGTCCATAAATCCGTCCAGTTCCGCAAATGCCACGATATCTTCATATTTCTCATCGATATATTCCTTTGTATAGCCAATGATGGCTCCGTTCAGATAAACGTTCTCCCGCGCCGTCAGCTCCATGTCAAATCCGGTTCCCAATGTAAGCATATGCACTTTGTTTTTGTCCACCACCACTTTCCCTTTGGACGGAATAAGCGCACCCGCAATGATTTTCAGAAGAGTGCTCTTTCCCGAACCGTTGGTGCCGACGACTCCCAGTACCTCTCCCTGCTTCACTTCAAAATTTATGTCCTTCAGCGCCGAAAATACCCGGTAATGATTCTGTCTTTTCAGAGTCTTTATGAAATACTCTTTCAGGCTGGACGGCTCATCCTGTGCCAGACGGAAATTCATCGTCACATGCCGTACGTCAATTACCGTCTTGTCCAGATTTATCATCTGAAAGCCGCTGCCCTCCTGCCCGTTCTGTCCTGCCCCTCTTTTCCTCCGCCACAGGAAAAAGACAAATCCCAGTCCTCCTGCCGCCAAAACAGCCATACAGAAAGCCGCCGGCCCCAGCCCGTTTCCGCCGGCCGTCACATCCGCAGAAGAACTCTCCGTTCCCGCATCATGCGCTTGCGCATTGTCCGCTCCCTGCATTTGTGCCGGCTCCGTTTCCTGCGTCTGCGCCGCCTTGCTTTCGGAAGGTACCTCCGGTTCCGTTCCTTCCGCCTGCCCTTCCGGCAGAACCTCCTCCGGCTTTCCTCCCCGTTCCACATACAGTGTATATACCACCGGCTCTTCCTGCCCGTTCCGCACTGCCAAAGTAATTACATTGCCGCCCTCTTTCAAGTTTTCGCCCGATACGGTGACTTCCGCGGCCTCATCCTCCGTTTCGTACTCCATAGGCAGCCACTCCACCTCATATCCGACTTGCATATGATATTCCAGCACCGCCGGCGAGAACGGTTCCATTCCTATGGCAAAGCCCACTTCCAACCGCTGCAGCCTGCTTCCTGCTTCCTGTGCCGCCACCGATGCCTGCGGCAGCCAAGCCGCGGCAGCTCCCTGTCTGCCCGCTTCTTCCCAACTCCTTTCTCCCTCTGCTTCTTCCGGGCCTTCCTGTTCTCCTTCTGTTTCTCCCGAACTCTCCCGTTCTCCCGCCGCTTCTTCCGGACCTTCCTGTTCTCCTTCTGTTTCTCCCGAACTCTCCCGTTCTCCCGCCGCTTCTTCCGGGCCTTCCTGTTCTCCTTCTGCTTCTCCCGAACCTTCCTGTCGTCCCGCCGCTTCTTCCAAGCTTTCCTGTTCTCCCGCCTCCCCTTCCGTTTTTCCTTCTGCCGATACGGCCCGTATTACGGTATTTCCTGCCGTCCGCGGCCGAAACAGCAGCGTCCATCCATACTCCGTCTCTCCCCCTTCTCCTTCCAGCCAGAGCAGTCTTCCCTCCGTCCTGTCCGCTCCGTCCAGATATTCTAGGACAGCAGGGTCATATTCCAGACAGACCGCATACCCCCCTGCCGCACTGTCTCCCCGGAAAGTCACCTCCAATGCGTTCACTTCCCCGATATTCCACGCATAGGCACCGGCTCCGAAAGCAACGGTTTCCCCTGCCGCCAATGCCTGCAGCCCGGTGGGATGCGGACATCCTATTGCCCAAAACAGCATTGCAAAAAAAGCCGCCTGCCGCAGCCTTCGGCTTTTTTTCCTTTCCCTATACCGTTTTTCCGGCTTCTCCGCCCTCTGCAAACCCTTTGCTATGCAAAAACCTATCCGTTTCACCAAGACACACGCCCTTCCCAGGCTTACACCTTCTGCAGCACACGATTCCTCATTTTATGAAAAAAAATCTTTCCGAACAAAAACATTCCGATGCTCCAGACAAACAGCTTCACCCACTGCGCATCATCCGGCATGGCCGCTTCCAGCATACACTTTCTGGCACATGCAATGTAATTGTAGACCGGATTGCTTTTTATTATTTTCTGCATCACTTCCGAAGTGCTATCCACCGGATAGAAAATGGCGGATGCATACATCAGAAGCGTCAGCATGATAGAGTACAAATGCTTAATATCCCCAAATATCGTATAAAGAACGGACAGTAAATATCCTACGCCCAACGCAAACAGAAAAAGCATTCCCGCATACAGAAAAATCATCGGCATATAAGGAGTGAAAGGAATGCGGGACACAAGAAGCATCACCGTATACGCCACCAGAGAATATCCGAAATTCGTCATTGCCGTAAAACAGCGGGATAAAGGAAAGATCTCCATGGGCAGCCTGACTTTCACCAGCATGCTCTTATTGTCCACCAATGCCGTCATAGCGGTATTGGTGGACTCGGTAAACAGGCTCCAGAAAATGCTTCCGGTCAGATAATAAATAGGATAATTTTCGATATTCCTCTTAAATATGGTGGAAAATATCATTGTCATCACTGCCATGGACAGCAGCGGATTCAGGACACTCCACAGAATCCCCAAATAAGAGCGGGCATACTTCCTCTTTATTTCCCTGCCTGTCAGTTCCCGTATGACAAACATATACTGCCGTAAGCTGCTGCCTGAGGCATGCCCTTCTTCCGCTCCGCTTTCCGTCTCTTCCCGCAGCATATACGATTCTGCCTGTCTTCGGTCTCTCCCAGTCTTCCGCCTCACGTTCCGTTCCTCCTATTCCTCCGCGCCTGTTCCAAACTCTTTTTGGAATACAGCAGGAACTTATAAAAAGCCGCCTGAACCAAATCCATGCCCCCGGCAGCATCCGACAGCACAAGACATGCTTCCGGCCATGCGCTTTGCAGGGCAGGATGTTCCTTTCTCAGCATATATCGCCGCAGACGGCGCAGAAATTTTTCCTCCTTCACCTGCGTTGCGGTAAACGCGTGGGCAATCCTATGTTTTTCCTCTCCCGTCACATCATCGTCGAAAGCATATCTGCCGAATGCCGCCGCCTCTCCTTTAGAGGGACGGCCCATCAGGGAAGACAGCAGACGGAACAGCACGGGACGGCACTCCTGCGCCTCTTCCGCAGAAGTTTTCTGCGTCATGCTCCCGTCCCTTTTCCCTACATGCCTCACATAGCACTCCGCATACCGGATCAAAATAGCCAGCCCGGCTTGAATCCTTTTCCGGTTAGGATTTCCCTCCGCCACGAAGACCGGCCCCAGTCTGCCCTCCTGCCAACGATATCCTTTCGCCATCCCCTCGGGGGAACTGAAAACACATTCAAACAGATTATTGCAGAAAAAAGCCTTTCTGCAATTGCCGTGCTCCGGCGCAAAATACCAAGGATGATAGGTCTCCGGATCCATGCCCTCCGCATATTCATATAAGCCGAAATAGTATCCTTCAACTTTCTTATGGCATCCCGCACTTTCCAGCAGACGCTGTATGCTTCGCTGCATGCTTCCCGTCCACCCGCTGTCCACCAGCGCGAAAGGAACCTCTTCCAACAATCCCTCCTGCTGCAGATAGCCAATTACATAAGTATATTCCTCTTCTGCATGCGCCTCCAGCCGTTCCATAAAAAGCGGATTTGCTTTCAGCAGCGGCTTCATATCCTTTATCTGTTCATAGCTGAGAGGCCGGTGCATCTCATGCGCAAGTCCCATATAGCTTGCAGCCGCAAGGGCTTCCTCCCTGTTCAGGCCGCCGCGCCCAAGCATTTTCTCCAAAGTTACCTTCATTCCACCCAAGCAAATATATTCCAGGCTGTTTTCCCCAAGCAGCCGATACTCCCCGCTTCTCAGAGCCATACGGGAACAGTATAAGTACCTACACTCCAACGGCAGATGCCATGCACTGCATAAATATTCTGCAGCCAAATACATCATATAACCGTCCCGGGCAAGAAAATACAGCCGCCGTTTCCCGCTTTTCACCGCATCTTCCAGCACCCACAGAACATAACCGAATAGCGCAGGGGCAAGCACATAGCAGAATGCTGCCCGCCAAGGCTCCCTGCCCGCCCCCTTTTCCGATTCCCTGTATACCTGTTCCGAGCATCTATATAGCAGTGGATGTCTCTTCAAAATTCTCCGATACTGTTTTCTTTTTTCTCCAATCCCATTTCCCATATCCGATATCCTGCCTGTGATACAGTTTCCTTGCCCTCCAGATCAGCCCGTCGGGCACTGCCGCCGCCAAAAGCGGACGGATTACATAAAACCATCCGAAAGGATAAAGAATTCCAAGTTCCTTAAAGTTCCTGCGCCGAATGCGCATTTCATCCATCCGGTAGCGAAATTTTCTCTTGGCATAAGAATCTCTGTCTTCCCGGTAAAAAAATAAATCTTCCTGAATATTTTCTCCCCGATACCCCAGCTTATGCAGACGCATGAACAGTTCGTAATCTTCACACCGCCAGTTCTCCTTTGAATCGCTATATGCATTTCCTTCTTGGAAAACTTCCCGCCGGATCATTACCGTAGGATGGATAAAAGGAGAACATTTCAGAAAAGATTTCCTGTCCGGCCTTTCCGGCATCTTCCGGCATCCCCACACACCGCTGCCGTCCATCAGTTTGGCATTGCAGCCCACATAGGCAACCTCCGGATGACTTTCCATAAAATCAAACTGCACCTGCAGCCGGGAGTCCGCACTGATATCATCATCGTCCATTCTGGCCAGATATTTCCCTTCCGCTACGTCGATGCATGTGTTCAGTGAATAAGCCAGTCCATGGTTCTCGGGGCTGCTTATCACCCGCACTCTCTTATCCGTCCGCTCAAACTCCCTAAGCCCTTCGGCCAATTCCTTCTCGGAACCGTCATTATAGATAATGAACTCAAAGTCCGTGAAACTCTGCCGTAAAATGGATTGGACGGCTTCTTCCAGCCGCTTTCCGTCCTTCTGGTTATAAACACTCATAATTACACTGATTGCCGGCCTTTTCTCCATATGTTGTCCCTTTTCCCTTTACTCTGCACCGGGATGCACACACTCTCTCCCGATCATCCTCCGGTACACCTTGCGCATAATCCGGTCAGTCTCCAGCAAGTCAAACTTTTTTGCACGTTCCATACAGGCTCTGCCCATCCGTCTCCTGCCTTCCGCGTCTTCCGACATAAGGGATATGGCCTTCGCATACTCCTCTGCCGTTCCGCCGGCGCATACATAGCCTGTCACGCCGTCCGTCATATATTCCCTCGTCCCTCTGCAGTCGGAAGTAATCAGCGGAATCCCTCCCGCCATGGCCTCTATAGCCGCAATGCCCAGCCCTTCCCTTCTGGAAGGAAAGACAAAACAATCCGCGCACTGCAGCATATCCGGAATATCCTTCCGAAACCCGAATAAAGTAAACTGTCCGCCGATGCCCAGTTCCTCCGCCAGCCTGCCAAGATATTCTGCCCGTTCCCCTCTTCCGCAGATTCCGTAATGTATTTTCGGATTTCCCAATTCCGCCATTGCACGAAGTATCACTTCATGATTCTTATTCCGATTCAATTCCCCTACCGACAATATGTAAAAAACATCTTCCCCAATGCCCAGCCGCTGCCGCATGGCCCCTCTGCAGCCCGGTTCCTTCCTGAACTGCTCCGTACATACCCCGACACCCGGGATCTGCACCCTCATGCTCTTTTTCTTTCTCAGCCGGAAAGAGGAAGACATTTCGTAATCTTCCCTGTTAATCGTAATCAGGCAGTCCGTGACTCTTGCCAGCAAAACCTCCGCAGGATAAAAAAACAGCCAATTCATCCACGGCGCCCCCTTATAGAAATGGAAGCCATGGGCAGTATAAATCACCTTTGCCGCCTGTCTGCGGCAGACAGCCGCCGCCAGCCGCCCAAGTACTCCTCCCATAGGATTATGGCAATGCAGCAATTCAATCTGTTCCGACCTGATAATTTTACATATCTGCAAAAAAGCTTTTAAGTTCCGCACCGGATGAACCGGTGATTTCTCTATATCTATCTGGTAAAGTTTTATTCCTCTCCGTCTCAGTTCCTCTTTGTCTGATTCATACACCGGATTGTGAAAATTGGAAGCATAGCAGAGTTCACAGCCCATATCCATCAATATTTTGGCATCATTCATCTCAAACTGAGACAAAAAACCGCTTATGGTCGTTATTATTAAGACTTTTTTCATTCCATGCTCCCTTTAAGCCTTCCTCGTCACGGGCAGTCCGATTCTGCTGCAAAGCCACCCAACTACTGCCGATGCCATTAAGTTAAGGTGCGGCTATGCCATTTTTTTGGGGCGGCTGGCTATCCCTAACCGTCCGCCCCGCCACACTTGGTTTCATGCAAATCATACTTTCCCATTTCACAGGCCTTCGGCGTATCAAAAAGTCTTTTCCCGTTCTGCCGCCCTTCAGGCCTTGTCCGTTTTACGGAACTGCCACAAATGCAATGGCTCCCGATTTTTCCAAATTAAGCACAACATGATCTTCCCGTACTTCCACTACTTCCACTTCCACCCATTGGCCGTTTATATACTGCTTTGCGACAATCTTCGTTCCCTCTGCCAAGCCCTTCAGATAGAAATTAACGGTAGCAACGCTGAAATTTGCATTGGGTATGCTGATGGAAACCACGTTCAAGAGATTCCCTCCAAGAGCCGCTGCCTGGCTGACCGCATCAGCCGCCATGTTTTTATCCACCTTGGATAATGTAGCCGTTAAATTAGTAACAACACCATTCACCACAATTTTGCCGCCCTGTCCTACCGGCATGGCATTTTCAACTCCAGGCGTATTTACAACTGCATTGTTGAAATATTCCCCCGCTGTCATGCCACGGTCTGCTGCTTCCTGTGCCTGACTTGCATTCTGAAACCCTGCCGATGCCAGCACTGCCTGTGCGGAAGGGCTGGTTGCCGACACTGTCATGGAACACAATAATACGGAAGTTCCTAATAAAGCAATAAATTTTCTCATACTCCCATTTCTCCTTTCCTTTTACTGAACATTTAGAATTTTCCTAAGTGTGGTCTATATCAACATCAACGATGCCAATACCTATTTTCCCTGCCATACCTTCACTTGGCAGAAAATTTCATATATCTCTGCATATCACGCAAAGTGTTGAAACGGCACGCCGTAGTGCCGATGTCGGGAATGAACTCTCAGACACGCTCTAAGAACTGCTGTCAACGGGTTCATAAAATATCTCAATCATCAGCCCGTACAGCGCATCTTCATCCACATAAAACTCCTCAAATTCCTCCCCCTGCACCGTTTCTCCCTGCAGTGAGTGAAACTGCTCCATACTGAACTTATAATCTGCCGCCAACCCGGCCAGATACACCACCTCATCCACCGATATATCCGTCACCATCTGTTCCACGACTGCATTGTACAGTTCCAGTACCAATGTAAAATCCGCTTTCACCGCACTTTTTGTTTTCTTTATCCATTCTCCCAGAAACTGCTGCTGCCTGGCCAGCCGCTTATCCGCAGATCCTACCGCATCCACATCCCTGTACCGCACATACGAATAAGCCTTTCTGCCGTCCAGAAGAACGGTTTCCCCTTCATTTACCACATAATCTCCCAACGTCTCATCCTGTATGGCCGACGTGACATTCTCCAAAGATGTCAGTTCGATTCCCCCGATTAAATCCGTCAGCGTAATAATGGCATCCATATTTACCGCACAGTACCCATGGATCGGCAGGCTGTAAAAAAGGTTCCTCACTGCTTCCACCTGATATTCACAGCTTTCCTCCACCCCGTTGCCAAACCCATGCTGCACCGCTATCTGTGCCTGCACCGTAGAAATGTATTCGCCGGAACTGTCATACAGTTTAATGTCCGTCATGGCATTTCTGTTTACGCTGATTACATGGAAAGCTTTCTCCTTTGGATTAAGCACAAGCAAAAACAAAGCATCTGCCTGTCCCCCGTCGGTTCCTTCCGCCACTTCCTGCACCCGGTTATCCTTATCGATTCCCATAAACAGAAAGGTCATGATATCCTCATTGTAAGCATATACCCTATCCTCATATTTTACCCAGCCTGGCTCCCATTCTTCCTGCTCTTCCAAGTTTTGCTCTGCACCGGCCTCCGCCATCTGGGGAACCATGTTTTCCTCTCGCTTTCTCAGGCTTCTCTTCCCGCTGGCCCATACGGCTGCAAGAGAAAGCATAACAACTGCCACTATCGCCAATATGCTGCCGCACACTGCTACCCAGACTTTCGCCTTTTTTCTTTTTGCTGCTTTCATGTATATCCCTCGGTTATGTAAATTTATTCATGATTTATTTATTCATGTATTTATCGTATTTCTCATTGTTTCAGTATAGCATACCGAATATTTTTAAGCAATAAAATCATCTGTGAATGCAAGAGCAATCGTAACAGTTCAGCCTTTCAGCTGTCCAGGCTGAACTGTTACAAGCAATCCGCTGCTCTCATTTTCATAAAGCCATTTTTAAAAATAAAGCAAAAAATGTCAGAAAAATACATAGCGGCAGAATACCCCTCAGCAGCAGCCACCCTTCCACCCGCCTATGATTCCTCACCGCTTCCGTCACTTCTTCCAGACAGCAGAAAAAACCATACCCTATGATTGTCCCCCATAAATTGTTCCATATATCATCCACATCAAAATACCCTAGCCGGGTCAGATATTGGGTAGACTCAATGAATAATGTCAGCACAAATGCCATGCAAACCGTATGAAGAAGATAGAATCTCCTATTCATCCAAGGAAGCAGCAAGCCAAACGGAATCATCATAATCACATTATCAATCAGCCCCCACAAAATAAATTCATGGCTTTCCCTCCATGCACGTTTATAGGAACCGAAAAGTACCAGCCATGCCATCCTCTCGGGTTCCGGTTCCCGGTTCAGGAGCGTTACATAAAAAACTGCTGCCATATATATGGTCATCAAAATTATTTTCACTGCCTTTTTAGGGGTGATGTTTGTATGTGGTTTTTTCATTTGCATATAATCCTCTTTTCGATGCACTATCCCATAAGGGCCAGGACCTCAGCTGCCAGTGCTTTGTTATGGTCGGCTGCCTATATGAAAATATTATAAGCCACATCTCATATATGTTCAATGAGGGAAAATTACATGCTCATATTCTTTTTATAATCCACTCAATAAATTCTCTTACCGCCCCATTTCCGCCGGCATTAACCGAAATAAAGTCTGCGATTTCTCTTACTTCACTCACTGCATCCGACGGGCAGCCCTTAAACCGGCATTTTTTCATAACCGGCAGATCTATGATGTCGTCTCCCATATAAGCCACTTCCTGATATATCCCCGCAAAGTCTTTGCAAAAATGCAGTTCCTCCGCTATTTCGTCTAACTTTTTTATTTTATCACGGCATCCCTGATAATAATATGTGACCCCTAACTCTTTACATCGGTTTGCAACAATAGACGAACTTCTTGCCGTAATAATAATGGGAATCAGATTATGCATCGGCATCAGGTCATGAATGCCGCAGCCATCCTTCACATCAAATCTTTTCATAACTTCCCCATCGTTTCCCATATATATTTTCCCGTCTGTTAATGTACCGTCTACATCGAAAATAATAGCTTTCATTATGATTCCCTTCTGCTTCCGAAGATCCTTACTAACATTTCATTTTTCATCTTTAATTCCTCATACAAAGAGTCACATGTATTTTCGTAAGATATGCCTGTCAAAATGTCCATGCATTTTATAAGATATTCATAGGTTTCCGTTATAAAGTGAAGCGGAGTACCCCCCCACCTATGATAGTAAGTTGTCAGAATTCCTTTCGGTATCCTAATTTTCTTTGCCTTAGGCAGGAGCGCATATAACAGCTGATAACACTTTTCCAGATAAGAATTTACATCTGCAATATACTTTTGAGAAAAGCCAGAATTGTTTTCATCATAACCTACAATATTATAATCTTTATCAATAAATCTCTCTGACATAAATATTTCAATGATAACAATATTTTCCTCTTTATATTGAGATAAAATTTTATCCACAAAATTATTATAATTCAAAACAACCTCATCCCAAGGCATTGCATTAAAACGGATATCCTTTACATGCGCATCCAAATAATCTCCTTTTCCCATTAAATCAAACATTGATTCACAAAAAGAATGCTTGGCAACAACTACCTGCTTTCCCCGAAATTCTATAATTGTTTTGGGAATCCTTTCTTCTGCTAAATCCAATACCAAAATTTCTCCTTTCGGTGCCAAAACACTTGTAATCAGACAATTTTTCAAAGCACATTCTGCGCAATGCTTTATAAAATTAGATTTCCATATAATCTTATGAAAATCCGGCAATATATCTATGCCTTCCTCCTTTGCATTTTGCAAGGATATCGGATTAAGTTGCATAAACTTCAGCACTTCATAATTTTTCATCCTATCATAGTTAAAAAAATCCCTGCTTACACAGCAGCCTGCTATTACTACTTTTTTCAAATTCTTCCTCTCCAATTTTACTGCATAATATCTTCAAATCTGGATTTTGTAATAAACTCTACTTTTACATCCCCAGATTTTGCTGCCATAAAGTCCTGAAGCATTTCCCGTAATTCCCTGTTAATGACGATTGCTTCATTTAAAGTAACATTGTATTCCATTTGGTCGTCTGCATAATTATTGTTATAACCATATCCGTCCAGCCCTGCCACTCCTATACATTCTGCACCAAGCATATTCAATAGCCTTAATAGCAAAATAGCGGAATTATCCATATTTTCCCATCCGCACTTAATCAATCTTTTGAAAGATATAATAAATTCATTCTCTTCAGCCTCTTTTTTTATATTGGACGTAAAAATACAAGGAATTCCTTCATGGCATTTCTTGTTCCACGATTGATACCTTTTTACATTGCTGATATAAATAAAGTCAGCAGGAATATTATCATACATATTATTAACTGATATTACAAGAGACTCCTTACTTTCTATATATTTAATTATGTTCTCCCTTTCCGCAGACAGACTTCTTCCGGCCGCCAAGACAACTACGCATCTGCCATTAATCAATCTTCGCAGATCACTCATTGATTTCGTGTCGTCAATATCTGTTTCCATATATTGAATATATGTATCTTCCAATAAAGAATAATCATACCGCTTCCTTTTTTCGGTTCCGATTTGATTCAATATAAAGCGTATATCCTTTGAATTAATACTGTTCTTCTTTAATAAATATGACACATTATTTACATGGGCGCCATATGCCCCGGCTAAATACATCTGTGTGTTATATCCCCATTCTGCTCTGCTTCTGATATTCCGCATATAGTTATCAATTATATCCAACAAACAATCTAAGTTGTAAGGATACTTTAACTTGTCAACCATATATTGCGCAATCAGTTCCGTAGGCGTGTTTCCTGCACCTCTGCCCATGCCGGAAATTGTGGCATCCACAATCACCTCCCGTTTTCCATATGCAAAACGCAAAAATGCCTGCGCCAATGCACTGGACATCTGCAGATTATTATGTGAATGAAATCCGATTTTACAGCCAGGAACAAGATTATGGTCAACGAGACTGCATATTCTATATAAATCCTCCTCATACATTGAGCCAAAAGTATCCACAATGGAAAAACAATACGGTTCCACTGCATTTACACTCTCCAGCAGTTCTATTAATTCCAAATCGCTATACCCTAAAATATCCACCGGCTGCACAAAAAGCAAATAACCCTTGTCCTTTATTTCTCTGCAATAATTAATTGCTTCTTTCCATTCCTTTTTTAAGAAGCATTCCCTTACGGCATGAAACGATTTTCCTGTATATTTATCCAGTTTTGCAATATCATATCTGCTATAATCAGCAAAAACGGAAAAAATTCCGTTTTTTCCCGTTTTCGGAATGAATTTTTCTGCGTCTATACTATTCTGATATACCGTCTTTCCCTCTCCTGTCCCTTCGTTCTGGAGAAACCCTATCTCTATTATTTCAATCCCGGTTTTTATCAATCCGTCAATAATTCCATATATATTTTTGTTTCCGAAATATTTATCAATCAGATATCCGCCATCACGCAACGTGCAATCCAATATCTGAGCATACCCCATATCCTACTCCTCTCTCGCCGAAATTATTTTTCTTATATGCTCCAAATCCTTCGGAGTATCGACTGACAATGAATTGCTCTGTACGATATCATAATGAATCGGTATCCCATACTCCAGAAAACGTAAAGCCCCTATATCTTCAATTTTTTCCAATTCCGTCGGTTCCGTGCTGACGTAAAAATCCAATGCCTTTTTATTGAACAGTTCTACCCCTACATACTTTTTATATGTAAAATTCGTGGTAGTCTGCGGATAAGGAATGGGGCTTCTTGAACGATATAAACAATATCCGCCTTTCCCAATCACCATTTTCATATTTCCCGGATCGATAACTTCTGCCGGATTCGTAAATTCCCTTGCCAGCCCCCGTACGACAGGATTCACATGATCCACGAAATCAGGAATTACCAGACCCATTATTTCCGGCTCTAAAATAGGCTCATCTCCATTCACCGAAACATAATAATCAGCTGCCACGGATTCCGACACTTCATACAATCTGTCAATCAGACAGCTGCATCCGCTTGTTGTCATAATCACTTTTGCCCCAAATGCCTCACAAACCGTCTTTACTTTTTCGTCATCGGCAGCAATATAGATTTCATCAAATTCTTCTACCTTGCATACATTTTGATAAACGTGCCAAATCATAGGATGTCCGCATATATCCATTAACATCTTTCCCGGCATTCGTGTAGATGCATATCTTGCCGGAATTATCCCTACTGTTTTCATCGTTCTTCTTCCTTTTTCCTTTCCGATAATTCTTTTTCTCTTTCCATATAATAAAGAAGTCTCTTCTCTGTAGCTGCCAACATTCCTTCCAACAGTTTTATCTGCATTTTGTCACCATTAAAATTCTCTGCTGAAACAGATATTCCTACATGAGGCAGCTGCCTTTCCATCTCATACATACACATTTCCCCTTCCTTTGAATATATATAAATCATTTCCTGCTTTTCTTCCCTCATAGAAGGCCCAGCGAACGAAACCGTATGTTCCATACCTTCCATAGCCTTTATGTTTATCCCTAGCGGCTGTATGCTTTGCCATATATTTTTATAATTATAATGATAAAAGCAATAGTTTTCATCAGAATTTATAAAAACAGCCGCACTGCCTTCCGAAAGCCCCGTCAGCCATCTTACCATGTTTTCAGCCTCTGCATGCGGATTTGTTATCTCATCCACAAGCCATACTGTCTTTCCCCCATCGATATCCGAACCCGCTTCTAATTTTTCATACTCCGTATACTTTTTCGCCCCCAAACCGCAGAATTTATAAAAATTATCCACAATTACAGAATTTACTCCTAACAGCTTTAACTGACAGCCTTCTTTTATATATTTGCCTGCAACAGATAATGCCGCAAAATATCTGTTCAGTTTATAAAACTGTTTTTCGTGGGAAAATCTGAAATTAAATTCCAATACTTTCGAAAATTGTCTTCTTAACCCATATATGCTGGTTGAACTTGAAGTGGCTACCACCTCCGGCATGCCGCTGAATATAAACGGCAGCAACTCTGCAGGAAATTTTTTTCTGATCACAATACAGTCATCAAACTCATATTCATAATACATAATGTCATCCGGATGAGGCTTTATCAGAAGACGATAGCCGCTTAAAAAATAATCCGCCAAATATTTGTACATAAATAACTGTTCGTCCCATGTCATCACTGAAAGGTTTGCAAAATGTTCTGTCAGAACCAACGCATAAGTTTGATCAGACTGAATTTTAGCATCGCTATAAAATAATCCTACAATATCATTTATATCTTCTTCCTTTAACTGTCTCAATTCTTCTGCGATATCAAAATGAATAAGATTCTCTCCCTCAACCTCTTTCAGCTGAAAGTAACTGTCATAATACCTTCCTTTGACAAACGGAACTTCCCCGTCCCCTAAATGGTTCTCATATTGAAACTGTGCTTTTTGCATTCCATATGTTTTTTGAAACAATTCCAGCATAGATTCCTTTTTACTTAATGCACCTGCACCCTCTTCCCAAAAATAATTTTCTATTTGGTTGCTAAAAATATATGCTCCAAATGAATGTTCCGCCCCAAATAAATGTATTTCACTAAATTCTCCCAACAAAATTTCAGTTTGTTCAAAAAAACTATCATAATATAAATTCAGTTTTTCTGTCATTCTTTCCGAATACTTATAGTCAGCATTATAAACAGTAACCTGCTCAAAAAAAATTTGTAAGTTTTCATACCACGGATATTTGCTAGCCAACCATCGGCTAATCATTAATACGCTTTTTTTCTCTTCATTATATCTTAGCTTATGTACAATTGCCTCCAGCAAATGATATGTCGTTACCACACTATATAAAACTATTTCATTTCTTTTGTCTGTTATTTGCATAATAATGCTCCATTCTTCTTCCTATTGTTTCTATGCACTGATGTTTGTTATCACCGCTTAATCCATATCCGTTAATAACATTTATAAAATTTTTTTCAAAAAATTTTTTATTAAAAGCCAGTTTTGCAAAAGGCCTATATGCATCGAAACCTGAAATATTATATAAATAAGAATCTTTAGCAAATATTTTCCTATATAATTCGCAAAAATCAATAATACCTTTATGTATTTCAGCTATCATCTTATAATTCTCATTTTCCGGAATATCAAACACATATTTACCCGATTCTGACATTCCTCGGAATGATGGATACTGTGTCTGCGTAAATAATTCAAATACAGCATTGTTCGTGACTGCAACATTTTCAGACACATGAATCTGTGCATTTCTTTTATTATGAAAAGGCGAAAACAAATAGGACTCCAGTGTCCCGTCCATATAATAAGGCAAGACACTTACCCCGCTTCCATATCCTCCTGCTCCGCCAGCCATCCAGCATTTTATCTCAATATCAGGTGAAATATTTGTATTCACAAAATGCTTAAAGCCCAGCGGTCCGCTTCCTGTCCATCCCACATCTATTACTGCAATCTTCTTAGAACTGCCGATAATTGCTTTCACTTCATCCCTAACCAGTATCTTCTCTTCCTCATAATTTCTGCATATCATTTCCCAATTATCTTTGATGAAACGCTTAAATGCCTCCATATTTTCCCTGCATAATACGGAATTTGGATATAGTCCATACTGCATTAAAATATTTTCATCTGCCTTTATCGAAAAACACTCAAAAATACTGGAAAGTTCCACATCCAATGTTCCCAATGCTTTTTGTTTTATAACCCTATCAATAAATGCGTCCTGATTAATCTCTATCAAATATTTCAGATTAGCCATTCTGGACCAAAAAATATAATCGTTCGGGATACTCTCAAAATACTTATTATAGATTTTCTGATAAATATCCCCATCCCTTGACAAAAAAATTAATTTGTCTATCTGCTCTTCTTTTACTCTCTTCCGTATCCATTCACAAAAACCTAATACATAAACTCCCCCATAAATAAATCCGTATTCATAAAAGAAAGGGTATTTATTGAGGCCATTATGTATGTAGGCATTTATCAGTCCCGTATATGCAGACCCAGTCAATTCTGCCATCCAATCCGGCCTGTATGCCTTTCCCGCTTCATTGACATTTTTATAATATCTCGCTTCCAGACCTGCCTTTTTAGCGCCGGCAATATCTGCTGCCTGATTATCCCCTATATGTACAATCTTTTTATCCGGATAGTCCTGCAATACTCTTCGGAACAGTTCTCCGCTTGTCTTATTGCACCTATAATCACAGGATACATATAAATGCTCAAAACCATCATATCCGCATTTTCTCATCAACTTTTCCATTATTCTGCCCGGAATATACATGTCGCTTGTCAGAACTATGGTTTTTCCCTGCGAACGTAAGATATTGTAAACAATCTTCATATAAGGATTTGCAAATAAATAATCTTGTTCTGCCTTTATTTCCGCTTCTATCCCTTTCTCCTTATCTATCCCTAATTTGCGCTCTACCTGATCATAAATCTCATATATATTTACTTCCCGTATTCCCAGATCATTTTCCAGTTGATTTCTTGCCTCTCTCTCTGCCTCATATCTGCCCTGCTTAAATCCGGTAAAAACCGCCGGATAATTTAACCTTTTTCCGATAATATTAAATAAGTCTGCGGGATGTTGAAACGGCCGAAACAGCAAAGTATCAAACACATCAAAAGAAATTACGTCATAATGCAATAAACCCAATGCAAAATGATATGGCTTAGGTCTGTTTAAGATTGCTGACTCCGGTACTTGCAACTGTGCATCGGCAGATTGCCTTACCTCCACCCTCTTTTCAGGAACATCTTTATATAGCAACGGTTCCTCATTCTTTTTGATTCTGTAGTGCCAGTTTAGTTTCCATAACACTTTCCAATGTAATAATCTTTTTCTATTGTGTTCCTCTATATGTTCCATAACAAATCTTTCATACTCATAGCGCACCATCGCATTCCTTTTTACTATGCCCCCATAAATTATATCCTTAACATGTCCCATCTATCTATACTCCCATATATACTTACTTTTTCCTAACAGATATAATACAAATCATACCTGTCATTTACGAAACAATATATAATCTCACCAATTGTGCAATTTTTACCACAAATTATCATGTACTTCTGACAGAAAGCATTGTTCGCACACGTTCTGAGCAAATGATTTATTCAATGCAAATATCAAAAATATGCTTGACACAATACTGCGCATAAGAAGTAATTAAAAGTATATCATAAAACAGCTAATATGCATATATATTTAAGTAAATGTTTTATATAAGAATATACGCATACTAAGTTCCCACCATACCGTTTCCCATACTACAGCAAACTACAGTCCTGCCTATAGCAGCTTTTCATATTATTCTCAACTTAAAAAATTCCGCAAATACGCAAAACGGCACGGCCCGCCGGCCATACCGTCATACTGCAGATTTCATCGATTTGCCGGAATACGATGTCTCCTACAGCGTCTGCCTCCCTACATAAATTATGCCCTAAATGCCGCTAACCATGAGAAAATCACATGATTAAAAAGTCATTTAGAGCATATTTCACCCTAAGCCGTCAAATAATTCTTCATCACCCGCAGGGCATTCTTCTCTAGCCTGGACACCTGCGCCTGGGATATCCCGATCATATCCGCCACCTCCATCTGGGTTTTCCCCTCAAAGAAACGCAGCGTGATAATTTCATGTTCCCTGTCCCCCAACCGCTTCATAGCCTCACTCAGCGACAGATGCTCCACCCATGTCTCTTCTTTATTCTTCTTATCACTGATCTGATCCATCACATACAATGTATCTCCCCCGTCCGTATAAATCGGCTCATATAGGCTCATAGGATTCTGTATGGCATCCAATGCATAGACAATATCCTCTTTCGAGATGCCGATTTCCGTAGCTATCTCATTGATGGTCGGCTCCTTTAGGTTCCGCCGCGTCAGGTTCTCCTTGGCATAGATTGCCTTATATGCCGTGTCCTTCAAAGACCGGCTCACCCGTATGGAATTGTTATCCCGCAGGAAACGCCGGATTTCACCGATAATCATAGGTACCGCATAGGTGGAAAATTTTACATTCAGAGTGGAGTCAAAGTTGTCAATCGCCTTGATCAGCCCTATGCAGCCAATTTGAAACAGGTCGTCCACATTTTCATTGCTAGATGAGAAGCGCTTGATTACGCTCAGCACCAGCCGCAGATTCCCCTCAATATACTGCTCCCTTGCCTCCTTATCCCCTTCTTCAATTTTAGAAAATAGTTCTTCCTTCTCTGCGTTCTTCAAAAGCGGAAGTTTGGAAGTGTTCACTCCGCATATTTCAACCTTTCCCTGTGCCATGCCGCCTCCTCCTGCCATTCATATCCATGATTTTACGGAATGGGAATCCGTTCAAAATCTAATAAAAATGATTTACAGAAAGCGGTAAAATTATACATCCTCTCTGCCATAAAAATGAATTGCGCCGCCCGTCACATCCCTTCCCCAAATGCATATAATGAAAATAAAAGAAGCAGGATGTGCAGCCATGCTGTTTTCAGAACTGAAATGTAAATCGGTCATTAATTTAAAGGACTGCAAATGTCTGGGAAAAGTCGGCGATTTGGAATTTGACGAGTGCAGCGGCCAGATATGCGCCCTGATTATCCCGTGCGGGAATAAACTCTTCAACTTTTTCGACAATGAACCCGAATATGTGATACCATATAAAAATATAAAGAAAATCGGACCGGATATCATCATTGTTGATATTTGCTGCTAGAGCGTGTTTGAAAATTCATTCCCGCCATCTGCCGGAAAGCAATTTTCAAACACACTCTAGTGTTCCATCCGGCCAGTAATCAGACTGCCAGTGCCGAATATTTTGTCATCCTGCAAGGCAGAGGAAGAAGGCGATGCGGTGGCATCGTTGACTGACGACAACGCAGCAGATGACAAATAGGCGGTGCTGAAAGTCTGATTACTGGCCGGATGGAACACTAGTACATCGTTGGGCAAATAACCGGATCCATCACGCAGAATGCTTTTCTGAGTGTGCAGATCAAAAAAACGTAGGCGTAGCGGGCTACGCTGAGGATTTTTGACCTGATAAGTCAGCTTTCCCTGATCAGTTCTTTTTTCAGCCGTTTCATTATCTTCTTTTCCAGTCTGGATATATAGGACTGGGATATGCCGAGCAGCTCCGCCACCTCTTTCTGTGTCATCTCCTGACCGTCCGGCGTTCCCAAGCCAAAGCGGAGATTAATGATAGTCCGTTCCCTGTCCGACAGTTTGCTGATGGCTTTCAGCAAAAGCTTCCTTTCCACTTCATTTTCAATATCCCTATATATCACATCCTCATCCGTCCCGAGGATATCCGACAGCAGCAGTTCGTTTCCGTCCCAATCCACATTCAAAGGTTCGTCAATGGATACCTCCAGCTTCGTCTTATTGTTTCTTCTCAAATACATTAAGATTTCATTCTCAATGCAGCGGGAAGCATAAGTCGCCAGCTTTATGTTCTTCCCCGGGTTGAAGGTATTGATGGATTTTATCAGGCCTATGGTCCCTATGGAAATCAAATCTTCCACTCCCACTCCGGTATTATCGAACTTTTTTGCTATGTAAACTACCAGCCGCAGATTGTGCTCAATCAATATGGATTTTGCCTCATCTTCATACTCCGTCCCTAAGTCGCCGATGACTTCATTTTCTTTCTCAACTTCAAGCGGCGGCGGAAGCACCTCCGTCCCCCCTATATAATGTATCTCCCCTTGTTTGGACATAAAAAAATTAGGTTCCCGTTTTACCATCTTAAACTGAAGCCTGCCCGGTATTGCTACTTTAAAAATCATGGTTCTCCCTCCTATTCCAATTTCTTAAACGCTCTCCCGGCCGCTGCCGTCCTTCCCGCCCGGAAGGAATTTCCCGGCAGAAATCCGGATGCAGTATCATCCGATATCTTCCGTCCGTGGATACCTTCGTCTTACTGATACCCAGAATCACTTTTTTCTGCCGCAGCAGTTCTCCTCCGCTGTCTATCAAGATTTCCGGCACTTCATAGCCTTCCATCATACCATGCTCCTGTCCGATGCTGCGGTAAGGAATTACCTTCATTTTTTCCGGCCGCTTCATATCGCTTAACCCGTCAAAAACATCCTCGTCAACTATCGAAACCGGCTTGCCGCTTACCGGATCCCGCAGGCTGTTCCCCGTATCCACCAGTGCCGACAGCCATACTCCCTTCCCGTATCCGCATATCTGTACTTTGCAGATTGTACACTTCCTTTTTTCCTTAAGCTTTGCCAGCCATCGGCCGGCCGCTTCATATCCCAGCATTCCGGCTCCTAATATACACCAGATACTCCCCTGCGCTTTATTTAAAAACGGCAGATACGAAAACAGAAACTTCATCATGCCGCCGAATACAAAAGCATAAATGTATAAATACTCTGTCGCCTTCACGATTTCCGATGTCCGCTTCAGCTTAAATATCCCGGCCGTTACCACTACGCTGACAGCCGCCGGCCCGGCAAATCTCTTTATGAAAACCGGAAGGCCCGGCGCAACCAGCAGCGCTGCCGAGGCTGCCGCTCCCAATGCGCTCCCCGCCCATACCCTAAAGCATGTGGCAGTATGCTTCAGAGTCTTTCTTAAGAGTGCATATAAATATAGGTTCATAACGAAATTCATAAGAAACAGACTGTCAATATACACCTCATATATATTTTGCTTCCATCCTCCTGCCTGTCACCTCCCTTAACAACCATTATATAAACTATCATCTGCTTTTTTTGTCAAAATGACACTCTTAAACAATGCTATTTACCGCAGGAAATAACAAAATAGCTCTATAGGCAGGATTCCGAAACCGTCCATGGCTGCTATAAGAATGCTTAAGAAGTTTTTTTCCGCAAAAGAAAAAGTGCTATTCAGGCATCGGAAAGCCTAAATAACACTCCTTATATTTCACATTAAGATTCTCCTGCTATTTTCTCTGAAGGAAATCCGGTATCTTCAGAGTTTTCTCCTCCACGGAACTTCTGATGTCCCCCGGCTTATTAATGCCCGGAACCGTTTTTAACGGCACAGTCCCTGTCATATTGCCGTTCAGAGGAGCATTTCCTCCCGGAACTGTTTTTCCTGCCCCAAGAGCAGCCTTCCCCTGTAAAGGAGAGGGAGCCATATAGCCGGGCTTATATGTACCGAACGCAGATGCCGCCGCTTTTGCTGCCGCATCTTCCAGCCCGGTGGCAATCACCGTAATGGTGCATGCATCCGCCTTCGTCTCATCATACATGGCACCGAAGATAATGTTCACTTCGTCTCCGGCCAGATTCTGAACATAATCCGCCGCATCTGCCGCATCGGAAAGGGTAATGTCGCCGGAAACATTGATAATCACATGAGTTGCGCCGGAAATCGTAGTTTCCAGCAACGGACTCTCCACTGCCATCTTAACGGCATCGCTGGCCTTGTCCTCGCCCTTGCCGTATCCGATGCCGATATGGGCTATGCCCTTGTCCTTCATAACGGTCTGCACGTCCGCAAAGTCCAGATTGATGACCGCCGGGACATTGATCAGATCCGTGATTCCCTGTACAGCCTGCTGCAAAACTTCGTCCGCTTTCTTCAGGGCATCCGGCATTGTCGTCCTTCTGTCCACAATTTCCAGAAGCTTATCATTTGGAATGACGATAAGCGTGTCCACATTGTCCTTTATCTTCTCAATGCCGTTCAGTGCATTGACCATACGCACCTTTGCCTCAAAGCGGAAAGGCTTGGTCACAACGCCGACGGTAAGGATTCCCATATCTTTGGCAATCTTTGCCACTACCGGCGCCGCGCCGGTTCCCGTGCCGCCGCCCATGCCGCAGGTAACGAATACCATATCCGCACCTTTCAGCGCAGACGTTACCTCTTCACTGCTTTCCTCCGCAGCCTTCTCCCCGATTTCCGGCTTCGCGCCTGCTCCAAGCCCCTTCGTCAGCTTCTCCCCGATCTGAAGCAGCTTCGGTGCCTTGCACAGCTGCAATGCCTGTTTATCCGTATTAATTCCGATAAACTCCACTCCGTCAATACTTTCTTCAATCATTCTATTTACAGCATTATTGCCTGCACCGCCAACTCCTACCACTATAATCTTTGCTGCAGCCTCAGCATCGTTTGTCTTAATCTCAAGCAAGGTGTTTCCTCCTTCAATATGCCTATTAAAAACTCCTACATGTTATCATATAATTATTTTTACAATTTAGCAACCTGTTTTTTCTGTTTTTATTAAAAAATTTCTTTTTTCTGCCGCATATCATCCGAAAACCCTTTCAGTCCGGGCGGAAAGGAATTAATTTTGTATCTTCTGTATATTTTTCCATAGGCAGCGTCCCTTTCTTCCCCTCAAGTTCCGGCAATATATACTGAAGACGCATGATTTTTTTGTCCAAATCTTCCCCGGAACCAAGTGTGACCCTGACGCCTCCGAAATATAATGTCAAATCATAATCCGAATCAAAATAAATCTTATCCGCCGTCAGTTCATACTTGTCCAATAACTGGGTAATATTCAATATCTGCTTAAAGACCGCATCATTTTCCACCGGAAGCGGCTCATTCAGTATCACATACCCAAACTGAAGTCCCGTCACCTGCGGGATTCCTACCGTCCTGTCCTTGGAACTTTCCACCACTATGCCATCCTTGTCAAAATACATATACCTGCCCAGATATTCCACATACCCCGCCAACGCCTTCTCATATACGCTGATCCTTATGGTATCGGGAGTAAGGATATTCACATCCATTTTTTCCACAAAAGGAACATTCTCCACCCCCATATCCTTATATTTCATAGAAAGATATAGGGAATTATTCCCATATGGGCCCGTCATGACCATATTCATAATTTCCTCGTTGGAATAATGAATATTGCCATCCACATATACAGTCGTCACTTCATAATTTGTAACCACATACCAATATGCCGTTACCAGCGCAGCAATAACGGCGCATACGGTACCCCAAATGATAATCAGGCTCTTATGCTGAATAAACCACTCCCAGACCCCCGGCCCTTCCGCATATGCCTGCCCAATATCCTTCCTGCCCAAAACCCGAAAGCCATCTTTAAAAGTCTTCTCCCTTGAAAGTTTCTCTTTGGAATGCCTCCCTTTGGAAAGCTTCGCTTTTGATTTTTTAGAAGACTTCGCTATCAGAGGATTCTTCTTCGAAGGATTCTCTTCTAAATGCTCCTTCGAAAGATTCTTTTTAGTATTCCCCTTTAAAGGGCTCTTTTTTAAATTCTCTCCTGAATGATTCTCCTCCCAAATCTCTTCCGAATGATCCTTCTTTAAATTTTTCTTCTTTATGGATTTCTCTTTTACAGAATTTTCCTTTAAAGATTTCTCTTTTAAAGAATTTTCCTTTAAAGATTTCTCTTTTAAAGATTTCTCCTTTAAGGATTTCTCTTTTAAAGAATTTTCTTTTAAAGAATTTTCTTTTAAAGATTTCTCTTCCGCAGCATTCTCCCTTGAAAAATTCCCTTCTAAGAGATTCTCCCTTGAAAAATTCCCTTCTAAGAGATTCTCCCTTGAAAAATCCCCTTCCGCAGGATTTTCCCCGGAAAGATTTTCTTCTGAAACTTTCTTCTTAGAAAGTCTCTCTTTTGAAACTTTCTTTTTCTGCGTTCTTTTCTTTTTCTTCTCTTTCTTTTTGGAAATCCCAGCCGAGGCCGTTCCCTTTTCCGCCCCTTCCTTCTGCCGTGCATCCTCGGCAGCAGCCGCTTCCGCAAAACCCCCTTTTTGTTCCTTTTCCTTTCGGGAAACACCCTTCTTTCGGCTTTCCCCCCTCTCCGGAAACATTCCCTTCGCAGAATCCTCCTTGACAGGAAGATCGCCGTTCTTCACTAATTTCAAGTTAGGATTGCGTGGTTTTGTGTTACCGTCCGTTCGCTTCCCTGCCGCCCTCCTCACGGAAGAAACATTTCCTCCGGCAGCCTTAACAGAAGAGCCTTTTCCTCCCGCCTCCGATTCCGCTGCTGCCCTTCCTCCCGTTGTTTGCTTCTCCACAACCGAAATTTTCCGCTGCCCCCCGCTGCCCCCCGGCACATCCTTTTTATCCGCACTTCCGGCAACAGCCGCTTTGCTTCCTTTTGCCGTTCCGGCCTCTTTCTCCCCGGTCTTAGGCTTCTTACGGCCGGCCGCCTTTGCCTTATTTCCCTTTTTGGCAGGCAGTTTCGTTTTCTTGCTGCCGGCTTCCGCCGTTTCCGCCTCTTTACTGCCCACCGTCTTCACATTCTTTATTTCTGATTTTCCTTTTGTTTTTTTCTTTCCGCCGTCCATACACTTACCCGATTGCAACATCTGCGCCCAACCCTCTTAGGTCCTTGCAGATATTCTCATACCCTCTTTCAATAAAATGCCGGTTCCTGATTACCGTCCTGCCCTCCGCTGCCAATCCTGCCACAGCCAATGCCGCCCCTCCGCGCAGTTCCTCCGCATTCACCATAGTTCCCTGTAATTTTTCCACGCCCTGTACATAAGCCTTATTTTTTACCGTTTCAATTTCCGCCCCCATTTTCTTCAGTTCCTTCACTATGCGGAAACGGTTTTCGAAAATACTTTCCTCAATAATTCCCTGCCCTTCCGCCAATGCCATAGCCACCATCATAGGCGACTGCAGATCCGTAGGAAAACCGTCATAAACCGCCGTCTTTAAATAAGGAAGCGCCTTCAGCCTCCGCAAAGAATCAATACCGATTCCTTCCTTATTAATAGTGACACTGCAGCCCATCCCTTCCGCCGCCTCCAGAAGTGCGCCCAGCTGTCCTGCCGGAGCCTGTTCCAAGAAAATACTTCCTCCGGCAGCCATAGCCGCCGTCACATAAGTCCCCGCCACGATCCGGTCTGCCGGCACCGTATATTTCGCTTCATGAAGTTCCTCCACCCCCCGGATGATAAGCCTGTCACTGCCAATACCCTCAATGTCCGCCCCAGCCTCCGTCAGAAAATCACACAAAGCCACAATTTCCGGCTCCCTGGCCGCATTTTCCAGAACCGTTGTCCCATCTGCCAATACCGCTGCCAACAGCACGTTTTCCGTGGCTCCCACACTCGGGAAAGGAAGACTCTGTACCGTTCCCTGCAAATGCGCGGCACGGGCCGTAAACATCTGCTCCTCCTCCGTAATTTCCACGCCCATTTTCCGCAATGCAGTAAGATGGATATCAATAGGCCGCCGTCCGATTACACAGCCGCCGGGATAAGACATTACAGCCTCCCCAATCCGCCCCAACATAGCTCCGAGCAGCATGACCGAAGAACGCATCCTTGTCACCGATTCCCCCGACATACGGTTATCACTGACCTTGGTCGCATTTACCGTCACCGTATTCCCCGCCCAGCTGACCGGACAGCCCAATTCCTGAAGAAGATTCTGCATATGATATACATCCGCTATACGGGGACAGTTTCTGACAACACAAGTCCCTCTGACCAGCAGCGTCGCAGCCAATATAGGAAGCACTGCATTCTTCGACCCCTGCACCCTTATCTCTCCCCGCAATAAATTTCCGCCGTAGATATGAATAGAATCCAATGATTCACCTTCTATCGTTTTATAATATCATCTATTATATCTATATGCGCCCATGCCGAAAACGTGTGGGGGGGATTTATTCCGGACGCGGAGGATCTTATGTAATTGCCCTAAGAACCCGCTTTCGCTCGGCGTCAAACGCAACGGTACTAAGTTCGAAATCTGCCGTCGGCAGATTTATACCTCACTAAGTACCGGCGTTTTCCGACGGTTCTTATGACAATTACATAAGATCCGCCGCTGTGTACCGGCATAATTTCTGTTTGGAAAAAAAATAGCTAATAATTTCTTTGTTGTAAATAGTTAGATAATATAAACAATGTTTGCATTACGTTTTATCTGCGTAAGATTTTTGCCCTGCTCCTTATATTTCATATTGGCTTACAAAGCCTACTGGAACATCTGTCCGCCTGCAAATCGTGCAAAATAGTGAAACGACATGTCGTAGTTCACATGTCAGGAATGAATGTTCAGACACATTCCAAAGCATTGACAAATCAAACCCCTTCAGAAAGGAAAACACCAAGAACCCAACACCAATCCCATCAAGAAGTCCCGCACCGCACAATACCACCCCACCCGGAATGCGAATATTTTTCACAGTAGATTATGCCAGCACACAGCGTCGGATATTATGTAATTGTATTAAGGACCGTCGGAAAACGCCGGTACTTAGTGAGGTATAAATCTGCCGACGGCAGATTTCGAACTTAGTACCGCTACGTTTGACGCCGAGCGGAAGCGCGTCCTTAAGACAATTACATAATATCCGACGCGTCCGCCAACACACAAAAAAAACAATCCATCCCACTACATATCCTTCAGACGTATCCCTCTGGCCACGCTCAGCACCAACCCGATTTCTATCAGCAAAAACAGCACCGCCGACCCTCCGTAACTAATGAACGGCAGCGATATGCCCGTATTGGGAATCGTGTTTGTGACCACCGCTATATTCAGAATAACCTGAATGGCCACATGCCCCATTACGCCCACCACAAGCAGTGCCCCGAACAGATCGGAAGCATTATTGGCAATGACCATAAAACGCCATATCAGCAGCAGGAACATAAGGATCACCGCAATACCGCCAAACAGCCCCAGTTCCTCACATATTATGGAAAAAATCATATCGTTCTGAGCCTCCGGAAGAAACCCCAACTTCTGCCGGCTCTGCCCCAAACCTTTTCCTAAAATGCCCCCGGAACCGATGGCATATAGTGCCTGCAATGTCTGGAATCCCTTTCCGCTGGCATATGCTTCCGGATCCATCCATGCTAAAATGCGGGCAAAACGGAATCCCATCTCCTCCGATGCCGATATGTTTTTAATCAGGATTACCAACAGCACTACGCCGACTATGCCCGAAGCTCCCATAATAATGAACTTCTTATATTCCGGGCTGGAGACAAAGAGCATAAGGGCGGCAATACCGAACACAATAATAGCGGAACTTAAATTGTTCGTAATCTTCCAGATCATCAGACAGATGGGAAGCGGTACGCACAGAACGGTGAAAAAGCCCTTGGTAGTCCGTATCCCCCTGCCCATCCTGCATACCAGACTGGCCAGGAAGATAATCATGCCAAGCTTTGCCACCTCCGCCGGCTGTATGGTCAGAGGGCCTACCTTAATCCATCTGGTTGCCCCGTTGGCGCTGTACTTCAGCCCCGGTACCAGCACCATGGGGATCAATGCCGCGGAACCTAAATAAGCAAGTGTTGCGAAACGTTCCCAAAAATGATAAGGGATATTCGCCACCACAATCATTGCAAACAGACCGATTACCGTAGCCATTGCCTGCTTTTTCAGAAAATAAGCCGAATCTCCTTCGTGCTGCATCACCGCACTGTAAGAACTGGTGGAGTATATCATCACAAGCCCGAACCCCAATAAAAACAGCACGATAAATAACATGCTGTAATCAAAGAAATTCTCCTCTTGTTTCCTCTTTGCCCGTATCCTTGACTGCATTCTCTGCCCTGCTCGTATTTCCGCTCGTATTCCTGCCATTAAGCCTTCACTCCTTTCCAAGTCCGCCTGAATAACCGTCTTTCCCGTTTCTTGCCCCGCCGCAGGCAACAGACATACGCCCTTTCGGCCGTCCATGCCTGCCTGCTTTTGCATATTTCCTCTGTCTGCCCTATGACCCGCTCTCCGCAGTGCCTCCCGTTGGCAAACGGCCCTGCCCTGCAAAACCGTTTTCAGCCCGGCGCACCATTCCCGGCCGTGATTTACAGACAAAGGCATTCCTTCGTTTCCTTGTCAGTCCGTGAGGCCGTGAACGTACTCCTTAAATTTCTTTCCCCTCTCTTCATAATTGGCAAACATTCCCCAGCTGGCACAGGCCGGCGACAGCAATACCGCATCCCCTGCCTCCGCATGCTCCGTGCAGAGCCGCAATGCCTCTTCAAAACTTTCCGCCCGGAAAATCTTCCCTTCTTCCATTCCATGCTTTCTGGCACAGGCCTCTATCTGATCCGCGGTCTGCCCCACAAGAACAAAGCATTTCACCTTTCCTTCAAAGGCCTCTATCCATTCATCATAAACGCTTCCTTTGTCATAGCCTCCCCCAATCAGAACGGTAGGCTTTGACATAGCACGGATTCCCTGTATGGCCGCATCCGGATTGGTTCCTTTGGAATCGTTATAATAGTCCACGCCACCCTTGGCCGCCACAAATTCAATCCGATGCTCCACCGCCTTAAACCGTCTTACCGTATCCAGAATCCGCTCCATAGGTACATGCATGCACATGGCTATGGCTATGGCAGCCATTACATTTTCCACATTGCACATCCCCACCAGATTCATTTCATGGATATTCATCAGTTTCTCCCGGTTTCCTTCCCATGTTCTCCAAATATCCTCTCCTTCCAGATACAGTCCCTCTTCCAGCCTTCTTGCGGAAGAAAAAAACACGGTCCTGGCCGGACACCGCTCTCCGAAGTCCCTGGCATAGCGGTCTTCGTAGTTCAGCACGCATACCTGCTCCTTTGTCTGCTTTGCGGCAATGCGTTCCTTCACCGCCACATAGTTCTCCATCGTATGGTGCCGGTTGAGATGATCCGGGGTAATATTCAGAATTGCCGATATATCCGGCCGGAAACTGTCCGTGGTTTCCAGCTGAAAACTGCTGATCTCCGCCACCGTTACCGACCCTTCCCCTGTTTTCAATGCCGACTCCGTATAAGGCTTTCCGATATTTCCTACTACGAATACATCCCCAAAATATTCCTGCATAATCTGACCCACCAGAGAAGTGGTGGTGGTCTTTCCGTTTGTTCCGGTTATGGCAATCAGCTTTCCTTTGGAAAATAAATAGCCCAGTTCAATTTCTCCCAGGACCGGAATTCCTCTCTTACGGAATCCGTCCAGAAATTCCGTGTCCGTAGGAACGCCGGGGCTGGGCACTACCGCTTCTATCTTTTTCTCTGTCTCCGCCGGCAGCTTCCCAACCACAATCTCCGCCTCTGTCCCTTCCGGCAGTTTCCCGCGCACCTGCTCTATCGTCAGTTTTTCGTTCTCGTCAAACAAAACAGGACAGGCACCTGCCGCAGAAAGCAGCCTTGCCGCCCCGATTCCGCTGATTCCCGAGCCGATGACCAAAACCTGTTTCTTATTCCAATCCGAAAATCCCATATCCGTCAGCCTTCTTTCCTTTTATCCGTTATCCTTCTATATAAAACCTTATCCTTGCCATGCCGCACAGGCAAATCCCCGGCCTGCATTACAGCCTCGGCCGCAGCAGCACTCCGCAGATATTTTTCCCGCTTCCGTCATACTCCCAGCAAAGCCACCAGACAAAGCAGGGCCGTCACAATAGTAAAAACGGCCACCACTCTCGTCTCCGACCACCCGCACAGTTCAAAATGGTGATGGATAGGAGCCATTTTGAAAAACCGCTTCCCCCCGCTGGCCTTAAAATAACTTACCTGTATCATAACCGAAATCACTTCCACGGCATACACCAAAGCCACGATAGGGATAAACAGAGGCATCTGCAGCATATATGCCGCCGCTGCCACGAAACCGCCCAAAGCCAATGAGCCGGTATCCCCCATAAACACTCTGGCGGGATACACATTGAACAGCAGGAAGCCAAGCAAAGCCCCCACCACCGCACAAGTCACGGGTTCCAGCCCGCTGGCCGTCCCCACTGCCACCGCAGTGAAAAAAGTAGCTATCATTACCGTCACGCTGCTGGCCAGTCCGTCCAGCCCGTCTGTGAAATTTGCGCCGTTTACCGTGGCAATCACCACGATAAAAAGCACAGGTATATTAAACATGCCGAAATCCAGATATTTTCCTGCCGCAAAAGGTATCTTCATGGCTAAAGCCACATCGGTATAATGAGTCATATAGTAGGCAAATACGGCAGTCACCAAAATCTGCCCCAGCATCTTCTGCCAAGCCCTAAGACCCATGGAACGCTTCAGCACTACTTTGATATAGTCATCCAGAAAGCCAATCAGGCCAAAGCCAAGGGTGGAAAATAAAATCGGCATAATTTTCGGATAATCTTTCATATAGAGAACCGAAGTGGCCACAATGCTGATTAAGATAAGGATTCCTCCCATAGTCGGTGTCCCGGACTTTTTCAGATGGCTCTGCGGCCCGTCGTCCCGGACCGTCTGCCCTACCTTCAGCCGCCTTAAGAACGGTATGATGACAGGACCAAGCAACACACTGATCACAAAGGATATCACTACGGACATTACTACTGTTTGATTCATCTTATTTCCCCCTCCTCCAATCCATACTTATGTATTATAATCGATTCCCTCCAAATAGGGAAGAATATTTTCAAAAAGCTGCCGCACGATAGGCGCGGCAATCTGGCCTCCGTAATAAACCCCCTGTGGGTTATTGATAATGGCCACGGCCAGCACCTGCGGATTGTCAGCCGGCGCAAAGCCGAGAAAAGAAGAAATATAACGTCCGCTCCCTCTGGGAAGTGTCTGGCTGGTAGCCGTCTTGCCGCCGATACGGTAGCCCTCCACATACCCGTTCTTCCCGCTGCCGTTCTCCACCACTTGCTCCAAAATATAACGCATAGTCTCCGAAGTCTCGGCAGATACAATATTTTCCTGTACCCCATACTGCAGCGTCTCTTTCAGATTTCCCTCACTATCCACTACTTTCACGCCGAAATGAGGCGTGACCCGCCTGCCTCCGTTCACTATGGAAGATACCGTAGTAGCCAGCTGGATGGGCGTAATCTGGAAAGATTGGCCAAAGGAAATCGTCGCCAATTCCACCGCCCCGATATTATCCTTCTTGTGCATGATGGTCCCTGCCTCTCCCGGCAGATCCACCCCTGTCTTCGACATCAGCCCAAACTGCTTGAAATAATCATAGTACTTATCCACCCCAATCCGCATTCCCACGGTCACAAATACCGGGTTGCAGGAATTCATGGTGCCCTGCACAAAGTTCTCCGCCCCATGCCCGCTTACCTTATGGCAGCGGATTCTCCGGTCTTCCACCATCACATAGCCCGGACAGCTGAACTGATCGTTTACCGTCACTGCGCCGGATTCCAGCCCGGCCGCCGCCGTGATAATCTTAAACGTGGAACCGGGTTCATAAGTATCATTGATACAGCCATTGCGCCACATCTGATTCAGCAGGTTCTGTTTCTCCTCCTGACTGGCCGGCTCCGGCGTCCCTTCCGGCAAAGTATATGGCTCGTTTAAGTTAAATTCCGGCACATTCACCATTGCCAGTATTTCCCCGTTCTGAGGGTTCATCACAAGAATGGAAACACTGTCTGCCTGCTTTGTCTCCATAGCCTGCATGGCCAATTGAGTGGCGTAGCTCTGTATGTTGATATCCAGACTGATATGCAGGTCGTTCCCGTTCTCCGGCTCTACCCTCTCTTCCCCCGCTTCCGCGATTTCCACGCCTTTCGCATCGGTTACAGTAAGGATCGTTCCCTCTTTTCCTTTCAAATATTCCTCATATATGACTTCCAGCCCGATAATGCCCTGATTATCCCCGCCGGTAAATCCCAACACCTTGGATGCCAATGTTTCATAAGGATAATACCGTTTATAATCCTCATCCACTTTGACCCCGTCCAAGTCATACTCTCTGATTTTATCCCCCGTGGCCTTATCCACATTGCTCTTTATCCTTTCAATGGCAGAATACTTCTCCACCCTCTTCGCCACATATTCCTCCGACAGGCCTAATTCCGAGGACAAAACCTTTACCACCTCTTCCGGATCCTTAATTTGGTTATGAATCACCGATATGGTACACACCGTCCTGTTATCCGCCAACACGGCTCCCGTGGAATCAATGATCCGCCCCCTGGCCGCCTTAATCTTCCGCTCCCGCTCATGCAGCTGCCTTGCCGCCTCCGAATAATGTTCGGAACGGACTACCATAAGATAAACCAGCCGCCCGCACAGCAGCAGGAATACCGTACTGCACAGGAAGAACGTCACGACTATCTTTTTCCGTATATAAGTCTTATGCTTCAATGACATAGATTCCATAACCTCACAGAAGGTGTTACTACAATCTATTACCCACCCGATTCGGTTATTCTCTTTTTCTTCATTCCCGTAGGCAAATGCCTGTCAGAAAGGATTATCGTCGTCCATAAGCCCGGCCGTGCTGTCCTCCCCGCCCAAACCGGGCGGCGTGCTGTTTTCTTCGGTAAATACATGGCCGGTATCCTGATCTACCAGGTTCCCTGTCTCCGGATCTTTGGCATAACCCGTTTCCGGGTCAATCGGGAAATCTTTCCACACCTCCTTATGGGTATCCTCTTCCGTCCCCTCTTCTCCGGATCCTTCACCCTCGGCTCCGGCCTCTCCGTCCTGTGTTCCGTCCCCGCCTTCTGTCCCCTCTTCTCCTTCCGCGCCTTCCTCAGCGGGCGCTACCGGAGTCATAATCTCGGCCTGAAGCGCCTCCAATTCCGCCCGTTCCTTGTCGCTCAGTTCTTCCGTCATAAAAATGCCCATATATGGGAGCACTTCCGTCAATATGCTCCTCACTATGCGGGTAGCATGCTTCGCATCGTCCTGCTGGGGCACATTCGGCCTGTCCACCACTACATAAATGGCAATCTGCGGGTCGTCCGCAGGGGCATATCCCATAAACGACACTACATACTGCCCGTTCTTACGCGGCAGCGTCTCTGCCGTACCAGTCTTTCCCCCTATCATATACCCGGCAGGCCGCGCCGTCTTGCCGGTGCCTTTTTCCCCGGACACTACCAAATTGCAATATTCCCTGATTTTCTGCGATGTGGACTCGGAAATGGTCTGCTTCAGCAGCCTTGGCTCGATATTTTCCACCGTCGCGCCGGTAGGGCTGATGATTTTCTTCACCACATGCGGTTCATAATAATTTCCGCCGTTTATCAAAGAACAGAATCCCGTTATCATCTGAATCATTGACACATTATAGCCCTGCCCGAAGGAATTGGTGGCCAATTCGGTAGGTCCCATATTATCCTTGTTGTAAACCAGGCTGGCCGTCCGGGATTCCCCTTCCAGATCAATGTTTGTCTTCAGCCCGAAATTGAAAATATGCTGATAGTCTATGAACGTACTGACCCCGACCGCCTCGTTGATATACATCATGGCCACATTGCAGGACATTTCTATGGCCTGCGCCACGGATACCGAACCGTCTCCGAACGTATTATGGCAATGGATTTTATGCCCGCCGATTTCACGCACGCCATTGCATGTATAATACTCTTCCCCTGTAATCTTCCCGGTATCGAGTGCGGCCGCCACGGTAAACGGCTTTGCCACGGACCCCGGCTCATAAGTATCATGGATACAGAAATTCCTCCAAAGCGCATTGAACTGCTGCCGTTTCAGGTCCTCCGTAAGCGTTTCGAAATTTTCCTCCGTAATATACTCACCCTTTATCCAGTTGCCCACCTCATTTACCATAGGCATCCCGTAAAGATTTTCCACATTCCATGTATCGTTCAGGTCAAAAACCGGATAGCTGGCCATGGCCAGCACTTCCCCCGAATTCACATCCATTATGATGCAGCCTGTATTGTTGCTGCCATTCCGTTCCGTGTATCCGTTTTTATATTGTTCGTCAAATTTTTTCAAGTATTTTTCCACAATACGCTGAATGTTTGCATCTATCGTCGTCACAATCGAGTTTCCGTCCACAGCGGAGATTGTCGTCCGTTCCAGCGTACCGTCATCGTTCAGATAGCCGTATTCCCTGCCGGGCGTACCGCTTAAAACATCGTTGTAATACTGCTCCAAGCCAAACAGTCCCTGATTGTCGCTTCTCGTAAAGCCGATGACGTCACAGGCAAGGCTGTTATTGGGATACTTCCGTTTGTACTCTTCCTCAAACCATATTCCGCTTATATTCGCGCCGTTCTCCTCATCTGCCTGAAGTTCCTTAAAACCGCTGATCTGCTCATAAGTCAGCTGCTTCGCCAGCACATAATAAGAAGACTCCGGATTGGTTTCCAACCGCCTGCGTATTTCGGATCCGTCCAGCCCAAGCAGCGACTGCGCCGCAGCTATCGTAGGCTCCACGCACTCTCCGTTGTTGGCCTTGAGCATGACCCTGGCATCCAGAATGACATTGTATACTTTTTCACAGACCGCCAGCTTCATTCCGTTGCTGTCCAGAATATCCCCCCGCCGAAACGGAATGGTCTTGCTGTCATAGGTTTGCTGGGAAAGTACCTGCTTCTTATACTGTTCTCCGTTATCCTTATTAATCAGCACCAGCCGTGCGGATAATCCTACGAAAGCCAACAACACGAAAAGAAAAAGCACTACCAGCTTCTTCTGCATCTTTAACGTAAACTTTGTATTCCTTTTCTTCCTCATCCGTTGATCCTGTACTGTCCTGCCCAAATTTCATCCCTTCTGTCTTCTGTCTGAGCATGCCTGAAAATCCGTTCCTGTAAAATCCGTTCCCGCATATTGTGACATACATCTGACAGAAAGCAATTTCCAAATACGCTCCGGCCTTGGGAAAGCAGCCAAAGCCATTTTCCCATAGCCAAACAACCATCCTATTATCCTGTTACGCATCCACGGGCGGCTTCCTCCTCGCCACAGACAGCCCATATCCGGCCTGCCGCGCCAGAAGGAATCGGCAGGCAGACATGCCATGGGGCGGCTTCCCGGCTGCCCCATCGGTTTCCTGCCGCCGCGTTGGCGAGTACGCCTGCCGTCATTCGGGAATATCCGCCACCTGTCTCATATAATCACTGCTTTGTCCGGAAAAAGTAATGATCTGCCCTTCCTCCGCATATTTCATGCCCAGTTCCTGTATGGCAATCCGCTTTACCTCCTCCAGATCCACGCTGCTTGTAATCCGGCTGTACTCTTCGTCATTATCCAGCTTTATCGTATTCAGTTTACTTTCCAGACTGGAAATATGCTTTATGCTTGCCGTAATATCCGACTGCAGGCTGATATATCCTGTCAGGATTACCCCTGCCGCAATCATGGCCACCGATAGGAAAAGCACATACCCTAAATTCATGTGATGTGCTCTCTCCCTGTTTTTCCTCGCCGCATTGCCTAGCTGTTTCCTGCGCCTCTGCCTCTGTATTTCCTCGGCCTCCAGCTGTCTTGCCGTGCTTCCCTGTATATATACGCCGCCTCTTGTCGTGTATGTCTGCTGTCTTCTCTTTTGTCCCGATGCCCTATACTGCGCCATTACACTTACCTTTTCTTTCCCCGGCGGCTCTTCATGCACCTCCGGCAACTTTTTCAAACACCCTCAGTTTTGCGCTTTTCGATCGTTTATTTTCCCTTAGTTCCTCTTCCCCGGGAAGTACCGGTTTCCTCGTGACCACTTTCCCTTTCGGTTCTTTCCCGCATATGCATACCGGAAAATCCGGCGGGCATGTGCAGGGATTTTCTGCTTTCCGGAAAGCTGTCTTTACGATTCTGTCCTCCAGAGAATGGAAGGTAATAATGCAGAACCTTCCCCCGGGATTCAGTAGGTCAATCATAGACTCCAGAGAATCCTGCAGAACATCCAATTCCCTGTTGCAGGCAATACGGATTGCCTGAAATGTCTTTTTGGAGGGATGCCCTCCCGTCTGACGTATTTTCGCAGGAATTGCCGCTTTTATTATCTCGTTTAATTCTCCTGTAGTTTCAATAGGCCTGTCCTTCCTTGCTGCCGCAATATGCTTCGCTATATTCTTTGCAAATTTATCCTCCCCATAATCGCGGATTATCCTATATAATTCCGCTTCCGTATACTCATTGACAATATCCCGCGCACTCAGTTCCTGTCTCTGATCCATGCGCATATCCAATGCCGTGTCATACTTATAGGAAAACCCTCTCTCCAAAGCATCCAGCTGATAGGAAGACACTCCCAGATCCAGCAGTATCCCGTCGACACCGTATATGCCCATGCCTTTCAGCATATCCGCCGCGCCGCAGTAATTGCCCCGCACTACCGTCACTTTTCCGCCAAAAGGCTTCAGCCGGCTTCCCGCAGCTTCAATGGCCGCCCCGTCCTGATCCATGCCGATCAGCCTTCCCTCAGACCCTAAACGGCTGGCAATTTCATAGGAATGCCCGCCGCCTCCCAAAGTACCGTCCAAGTATATACCGTCTTCTTTTACTGCCAAATGTCCGATTGTCTCCTCCAATAAAACAGAAGTATGCTTAAATTCCATTCAGGTTCTCCATTCCACCCTCAATATAACTATACATTTCCCGATATCCTATCCCATGCCTCCTTCTCATATCCCAAGCCCCAGCTCGGACATATGCTCGGCAATGTTCTCCATATCTTCACAGGAAGATGCTTCCTCCCAGCGTTCCTTACTCCATATCTCTATCCTGCTTGCCACCCCCACAAGGACTACATCCTTCGTAAGCCCTGCGAAATCTTTTAAAACCGATGGCACCAGTATCCTGCCCTGTTTGTCCACTTCCACGCTGGCAGCCCCTGCCAGAAAGAAACGGACAAAGGTTCTTGCTTCTTTGTTCGTAAGCGGCAGTCCTTTTAGTTTTTCCTCGAATTCAGCCCATGCATCGTTATCATACACAAATAAACAGCCATCCAGCCCCTTCGTCACCACAAACTCGTCACCGAGAGCTTCACGAAACTTGGAGGGAATGATCAGCCGGTTCTTCGTATCGATCGTATGGTTGTATTCTCCCATAAACATAAAGCTCACCCGCCGTTCCAAGTGGTCTGCCACGAAATGGTGTCCTGTCACAAAGAAGTTTTTCTGTTTTAGGTCTTTTCCTCCACATGTTCACCACTTTGTTCCACCAGACACCACTTTCTACCACTTTAGATTCAATTTTATACTACTGCGGCTCGTTTGACAAGCAAATTCTCATATTTTCTATATAAAAAATGCACCCTGCCAAACCTTGCAAAGTGCATTTTTACGCTATTTTCAATATGTAGTGCCGGCTTTGGCCCTATCATCCCATATCTTGTACAATGTTTTCCTCCAAATTCACATGTTCCAAAGCATTATACATTGAAGCGGAACAGGATTACATCCCCATCCTTTACCACATATTCCTTCCCTTCCATTCCTACCAGTCCCTTCTCTCTGGCAGCCGCCAAAGATCCCTGATCCAGAAGATCCTGATAATTCACCACTTCCGCTTTGATAAAACCTCTTTCAAAATCCGTATGGATTTTCCCTGCCGCCTGAGGGGCTTTCGTACCTAACTTGATTGTCCATGCTCTTGTTTCATCCTCTCCGGCGGTGAGGAAGCTGTGCAGCCCTAAAATATGATAGCTGGCCTTAATCAATTTCTCCAGTCCCGACTCCTTCAGCCCCAAGTCCTCCAGAAACATGGCCTTCTCTTCTTCATCCAATTCGGCTATTTCCTGTTCAATCTGCGCACAGATGACAAATACCTCGCTGCCGTTCCCTGCGGCATATTCCCGCACTTTGGCCACATCCGCATTGCCGGCCCCATCGTCAGGCAAATCTTCCTCCGACACATTCGCGGCAAAAATAACCGGTTTATAAGTCAGCAGATTATAGGAGGCAAGCAGGCCGCACTCTTCCTCCCCCTCCGTCTCAAGCGTAAGCGCCGCTTTCCCCTCTTCCAAATGAGCCTTGAGCCGCTCCAGCAATCCCAGTTCCTTTGCCAGCGACTTGTCCATCTTGGCCCCTTTGGAAACCTTCGCAATTCTCCGTTCCAAAATTTCCAAATCGGAAAAAATCAGCTCCAAATGAATCGTCTCAATATCCCGCAGAGCATTCACGTTCCCATCCACATGCACTACATTGGAATCCTCAAAGCAGCGCACCACATGCACAATGGCATCCACTTCACGGATATTGCTTAAAAACTGATTGCCCAAGCCTTCTCCTTTGGAAGCGCCCTTCACCAATCCGGCAATATCTACAAATTCTATGACGGCAGGCGTCACTTTTTTGGAATGATACATATCCCCCAATAGCTTCAGCCGCTCATCCGGCACTGCCACTATCCCTATATTGGGGTCTATGGTACAAAAGGGGTAATTGGCAGATTCCGCACCTGCTTTTGTCAGCGAGTTAAATAATGTACTTTTTCCCACGTTGGGGAGTCCTATAATCCCTAGTTTCATAATTTATCACATCTCCTTTATTTTCAAGGGTTTTAAACATTTTTCAGTTGACCTCCGCACCATTTCCGCACCATCAGCCAATCTTGAATGCTTGTTCAAACTTCTTATTTTCCTTTATCTCATGCAGCCAAAAATCAAACCATGCATTCACCGTCATCCTTGAAGATGCCCCGATATTGCTATGTTCATCTTCATATTTCGCTTCTGCTAACCATTTTTTTGCTTCTGAAACCTTGTCAAAATGCTTTTCTGTTCTTTTTTTAGTTTTGCCTACAAATCTTGCCGCATACTTACCGTCTTTTCTTTGGACAATTCCAGTGCCTAATTACTTTCCTTTAAGGTCTTTACCCATATTTATCAACTCCTTTATAGAACAAAAGAGTCTGACACAGTATATAATATTACCACATCCAGTCTCTTATTTCAACTTTATATTTCCATGTTCTTCTCTAAATACTTTTCAAATTCTTTACGTTTTACCAACCTTTTCTTACCCACATGAAAAACAAATATACACATAGGATTATTCAACATATTATCAATCTTGTTAATCCCTATGTTGCTATACTCCGCCGCTTCTTTGACTGTCAAATTATCTACGTAAAATACGTGTTTTTTATGTTTTTCTCTTGATAATACGTAAAATACGTGTTATTATATTATTGTAAGGAGGAAACATACATGAGATTCAGAGAAGCCGACCGGGTGCTAAAGGATGATGGATGGTACGTGTCAGATATAAGCGGCTCACATTACCAATACAAACACCCAACAAAGCCCGGAAAAGTAAGCGTCCCGAATCATCCCGGTGACATCCCGAAAAGTATTGTTAAATCCATACGCAATCAGGCGGGGCTGAAATAAGCCCCTGCCCCTTGCAAATAATATAGATTACACGGAAAGGAGCAATGATTTATGAATTATGTATACCCGGCTGTTTTCTATGAGGAAGAGGGCAAAATATCAGTCATTTTTCCCGATT
>CAJUIM010000009.1 GCA_910586275.1 uncultured Lachnospiraceae bacterium
GACCGACCAAGATAGCCCGTATGCTTGCGGAACAGCAAATCCCCACGCCGGGAACGCTGGAATACCGCCGGACGGGAAGCACCCGCCGCTACCACCCCGGCTATGAGTGCAGGTGGGCGACAAACACCGTGGCGCATATCCTTGAAAACCGGGAATACACGGGCTGCCTTGTGAACTTCAAGACCGAGAAGCCGTCCTACAAGGTAAAGCACAGCGTAGAGAACCCCGTGGAGAAACAGGCGGTATTTGAGGATGAAGTGGGTTTGTTCTCCGGCATACTCTTTTGTGCCGATTGCGGCAGCGTCATGTACCAGCAGAGATCCCAGACGGACAAACGGCGGCAGGACTGCTACATATGCGGCAGCTACAAGAAGCATTGCAAGATAGAATTGTGTTTTCTCAACGGAGACGGTATAATGGTTGAAAGGCCATAGAGCCGGGGCCGTTCCTGCTGGCACCAGCCCGGAAAGGTGGAGCAGTCTATGAATGACCAGATGGCCTGGGTGGGACTGATGAATTGCTGTAAGGCCCGGGTAGAGGAGGTCATTTTTAGCGAACTGGTTTATTGCTAAGAGTATCAAGAACGCAGAGAGCGGTTGTACGTTCTCTGCGTTTTCTTAACCCGATATATTGACAAATCATATATACAGTGATAGAATGACAACCGACAGATTGTCGGTATATAGGGGGTGACAATAAAATGCGCGTAGTGAAAGAAGCAAATGTGCGTAGGAACGAAATACTGGATGTAGCGGAACGGCTCTTTGGGACAAAGGGATTTGATGGCACCAGCACAACAGACATTCTCAATGAGATTGGCATTGCCAGAGGAACGCTTTATTACCACTTCAAGTCCAAGGAGGACATTCTGGATGCCATGATTGAGCGAATGACTGGCAGTCTGGTGGCAAAGGCCAGCGAAATTGCCGGGAAGAAAGATGTGCCAGTATTACAGCGTTTGACACAGATGATGCTGGCGCTGAATGTAAATAACGATCTTGGGCATGAAATTATGGAGCAGGTGCATAAGCCACAGAACGCGCTCATGCACCAGAAGATGCAGGAGCGGCTGCTGGCCGGAGTGAACCCAATCGTTACCTCTCTGATCGAGGAAGGCATCGCCCAGGGGATTTGTCAAACAGACCATCCGGCAGAAGTAGCGGAAATGACCATGCTCTATTCCAGCACGGTATTTGATGATCTGGCTGGGTATAGTGGGGAGGAACGACAGAGGAAGATCAGTGCGTTCATCTACAATCTGGAGCGGTTGCTGGGGATGGAACGGAATAGTCTGCGAGAGGTGATTCTCCCTATTTTCAGATATGATATGTTGGAAGAAATGACATCTTTTTTTGAAAATAGGCTGATGGGTTATGACGAGCACATGATAACCACAATTGAAGGTTCGGCGGAATTTTATAAATTTACAGCAGAACAATTACCTACTGCTGAATATTGCACAATATTGGATTTAGGATGTGGAACAGGTCTTGAATTGGAGGAATATCTTGTTCTTAACCCTTCTGCAAATATTACGGGTATTGATTTATCTAAAGGGATGCTGTCTGCACTTAAAAATAAATTCCCTAACAAGACGTTGAATTTAATTTGCGGCTCTTACTTTGATATACCTTTTGGAAATGAGCAGTTTGACGCTGCTGTTTCAGTCGAATCACTTCATCATTTTTCATCTGAACAGAAACAGTCTCTTTACAAAAGGCTTTTCGATTCGCTGAAAGTTTATGGCTATTTTATCCTTACCGATTACTTTGCCGAAAGCGAAGTACTTGAACAAGAATATTTTGAAAATCTCCGGCAGTTAAAGTTGGAACAAGGCATTAGTGACAACAGATTTTACCATTACGATACTCCTCTTACCATCGGTCACGAAATGGAAATCTTGAAAGCAGTTGGTTTTTCGCGATGCGAAATACTGAAAAATTGGGGAGCAACATATACGATAAAAGCAAATAAATTCCCATTTAACGAGCAGTCATTCAAGGCGTAAAGTAAAGGAACCACCGAGTTCCTTTATTTTGCAGTCAGATACCGACAGATAGACGGTCTATAAGGAGGCAATCATTATGAGAAAACAAAGCAACTTTCCCAAATTCCTGCTGCTATGGGTGGGGGAGCTGATCTCCGCCGTTGGCGGCGGGCTGACCAGCTTCGGCTTGGGGGTATATGTGTTTCAGCAAACAGGGAGTGCGGCCAGCATGGCGCTTGTTACGCTGTTGGCCTTTCTGCCCACATTGCTTTTAAGCGTCCCCGCCGGGGTGCTGGCAGACCGGTATGACCGGCGCTTGCTGATGATGCTGGGGGATGGCTGTTCGGCACTGGGCATCCTCTACATACTGCTGTGTATGACGCAGGGCCAAGCGGCGCTCTGGCAAATTTGCATCGGCGTATTTGTCAGTTCCACCTTCTCCGCGCTGCTGGAGCCGTCCTACCGGGCCACCGTGACCGACCTGCTGACAAAAGAGGAATATTCCAAGGCCAGCGGGCTGGTGAGCCTTGCAGGGAGTGCCCGGTACTTGATCTCCCCTGTTTTGGCGGGCGCACTTCTGGCTGCCAGTGACATCAAACTGTTGCTAATCATCGACATCTGCACCTTTTTCCCCACTGTGTTTGCCGCAGCTTTTGTGCGGAAGGGCATTGCAAGAAAAGTGATGGAACACCAGGATTCCTTTATGGACAGTCTGCGGCAGGGCTGGCAGGCCGTTACTGGCAATCGCGGTATTCTGATTCTGATTACAATTTCCGCAGCTTTGACCTGTTTTATGGGTACGTTCCAAATCTTGGCGCAGCCGTTGATTTTGGACTTTGCCAACAGCACCACGCTGGGGATCGGAGAGACGGTCTGCGCCTTCGGGATGTTGGTGTCCAGCCTGTTCCTAGGAGCCAAAGGAATCCGGGAAGGTTACGTCAAAAAGCTGTGTCTGTCCCTACTGGCGGCGGGGATAGGCATGGTAGGATTCGGGCTGCGGGAGAACATCTATTTTATTTGCCTGTTTGGATTTTTGTTCTTTGCCACCCTGCCCTTTGCCAACAACTGTCTGGATTATTTAGTCCGTGTGAACATCCCGGACGACTTACAGGGGCGGGCTTGGGGCCTGATTGGTTTTCTATCGCAGATTGGCTATGTGGTGGCCTACGGCGCAGCAGGAGCAATGGCTGACGGTATTGCCGCCCGGTTTCAGATTAGCGTAGGCCGGGGGGCGGCCTGGGTCATTATGGTGGCGGGTGTTCTGTTGGGGCTGACGGCGTTGCTTTTGTATTCATTCAGAAGTGTGAGAGCACTGGAGGGAGGGGCAAAATGCTGAAAAAATTGATCTGGAATGATGTGCGGCAAAACAAGCTGCTGTCCGCTGCCACGGTTTTCTTCATGGCTGTTTCCGCTATGATGCTGTCTCTGACGGCACTGCTGTTTTCCAGCCTGCTGGGGTCAGTCAATGGACTGATGGAACAGGCGCAGGCCCCCGACCTTGTGCAAATGCACACCGGCGAAATAACCGAGAGAGAAATCAGCGAATTTGCCGGGGAGCATCAGGAAATTGACCAGTGGCAGATCTGCCGGTTTCTGAATCTGGATAACGGTGAAGTCTCGCTAGGTGGTCACAGCCTGCTGGACAGCACCCAGGACAACGGCCTGTGCGTTCAGAGCGACCGATTTGACTATCTTCTGGACATGAACAACAACCGTCCAAAGGTGCTGCCCGGACAGGTCTATGTCCCCATCTGCTATCGTACACGCTATGAACTGAACATCGGAGATACCATGGGGATCGACAGCGAGACATTTACCGTTGCCGGGTTTCTGCGGGACGCGCAGATGAACTCCATGATGGCATCCTCCAAGCGGTTTCTTGTGAGCCAGTGGGACTATGAACGGCTGAAACCCTACGGCGAGGAAGAATATCTCATTGAATTTCTCTTGAAGGACAATGCAGACACCAATGCCCTCAGTACCGCATACACAAATCAGGAACTTCCGGCGAACGGCCCCGCCATTACAAAGCCGTTGATCCGCATGATGAATGCACTGTCGGATGGAACGACGATTATAGTGATTTTTCTGGCGGCTGTCGTGGTACTGCTGGTTGCCTTGCTCTGCATCCGTTTTATTCTGTCCATCCGTATGGAGCGGGATAAGCGGGAGGTAGGGATGCTGAAAGCCTTGGGGATTGGAAAGGGAGAAATCAAGCGACTCTACTTCTCAAAGTATATCCTGTTCTCCGTCTGCGGCGCTCTGCTGGGCCTTGGAGTTTCTGCAATCCTGCAAGAACCGCTGGAACGGCAGATACGGGAACTGTACGGAACTTCTGACAACAGCGTACAGACGGCGGCACTCGCCCTTTGCGCCGCTGCTGTGGTGGAGGCTGTGATCCTGCTCTCTGTATGGCACAACTTGAAAAAGACAGATCGATTATCTGCCTTGGCCGCTCTGTTCCCCGTCCGGGAGCAGAAGCAGAACTGGCGTCAATATCTGCTGATTGGCTTTGTGGCCGCTGCCTGTGCCTTTTTGATGCTGCTGCCGCAAAATCTGTACTCCACGTTGTCCTCTCCTTCGTTTGTTACCTATATGGGTATTGGGGACGCAGATATACGCATGGACATACGACAGGGGGCGGACATCAGCTTGACAACGGTTCAGCTTGCCGCTGACCTGGAGCGGGATGAGCAGGTAGAGCGATATGCCATATTGCAAACCCAATCTCTCCCGGCAGTTACATCAGACGGCACGACCTGCAATCTGACCGTGGAAATGGGCAATCATACAATATTCCCTGTGCGGTATTTGGAGGGAGCACCGCCGGTCATGGACAATGAGATCGCGCTGTCCTCTTTGAACGCAAAAGAATTGGTCCTGTCCATTGGCGAACCTTTGCCGCTACAGATAGACGGCGAGGAAATACGCTGCACCGTTTGCGGGATATATTCTGACATCACAAACGGCGGGAAAACAGCGAAGATGAGCGGCAGGACGAACAACGCGCCTGTGATTTGGAGCGTCCTATATATTTCACTCAAAGACCGGTCAGCCAGTGCCTGGTGGATGGAAGCCTACGGTCAGACAGGGGCCGATGTGACGGATATTGAGGACTATGTGCGGGATACCTATGGGCCAACGCTGGCGCAGCTCCGTCTGGCTTCAAGGGGAGCCATGCTGATTGCCATGTTGGTGGCTTTTGTCGTGATTGCACTGTTTCTCCGTCTGATTGTGGAACGGAACCGTGACACGATCTCGCTGCAAAAGGCCCTGGGATTTACCAGCGGGGAGATTGGCCGCACCTATTGTCTGAAAGGCTTTCTCTCCGCTGTGGCAGGTATCATATCCGGGCTGCTCCTTGGCACTTTGCTGGGAGAGGGCCTTTGCGGAATTGTGCTGAAATCCTTTGGCGCGGACAGTTTCCGTTTTATCATCCGTTGGGATCGACTGCTGGTGGGAATCCCGGTTATTATTCTGGGAACAACGATATTAGCCGTTTTGGTGGGGACTGCGGAAGTTCAGCGCATCAAAGCCTACGAGTGCTGTACAGGGAGGGATTGAACGATGAAAAAGTTATTGCGGATAGAGAACTTGACAAAAGGACAAATTCTGCGCCAAATCACGTTTGATATGGAGCCAGGGGAAATGCTGGCGGTCATGGGGCCGTCCGGCTCAGGGAAATCAACGCTGCTCTACAACGTGGCCGGGATGGATCAGCCCACGGCTGGGCAAGTTTGGCTTGGCGATGTGGAGATCACGAAGTTATCCGAGGATGAAAAGGCAAGGCTGCGGCTTCACCGCATGGGCTTTGTGTTTCAGCAGATGAATATGATGGCGAACCTGAATCTTTTGGATAATATTTTACTCCCGGCGGCACAGGCCAACAAGGGCAAGGGGCAAAAATCGAAAGAGGAACTGAACCTGCGGGCGCACAGACTTATGGAGAAGCTGGGGATCACCGGGCTGGAAAAGCGCACAATTACCCAGGTGTCCGGAGGCCAGCTCCAGCGTGCGTGTATCTGCCGCAGCATGATAAACGAGCCGGAAATTCTATTTGCCGACGAGCCGACCGGGGCACTGAACAAGAGCGCGGCAGGGGAGGTCATGGAGGAACTGGTCAAGCTGAACCGGGAGGGTACCACGATTTTGATGGTGACCCATGACAGCAGGATCGCCAGCAGCTGTGACCGGATCGTCTACTTGCTGGACGGTCAGATTTCCGCAGAGCTGACACTGGGAAAATCAATAGCCGTGGAGAAGCGTCGTGAGGAAAAGGTGGCAAGGTGGCTCATGGAGATGGGCTGGTAGATTGCCGTAATAAGAGTTTTTTAGGCAGTCTCAAAAATCGTTCTGACATCATAGAACAGTTTATAAAATTTCCATAAAAAAACAACTGGAAGTGCTTAACAATGGAAAGAACAAATTTAGAATGGATATTCTGTCCTGTTTGCGGAAATAGCCGGAAAGCCTATCAAGCTGTCGGCGGATGTGTACGAGAGGTATTTTGCCGGTGTGAAGCCTGCGGATGTGGCTGGAATTGTGGAGGAAGCGCTGGCGGCATGGTTCGGGAAAGGGGGAGTGTATTATTTTCCATAAGCACAGGCCTCCCAGCCTTATCATCAGCATGGGAGGGCCGGAGTCTGGGGCAGGCGATACGGAGTATTATGGGGCATGATGTGTTCCAGATGAATGGGCGGAAATCTGTGTAGGATTATAGCCTTGACAATTTTATATAAATTAAAGTCGAACTCCGGTATTGTTCCTGAGTTTCTCTATAGTAAAAAGGGAGAATATATGGTATTATTGTGAACGGGAAGTTGCAAATATGGTGAAGTGCCCGCAGATACCCAATGAGGTGGACGAGTGGCTGGATGGTTTCTACACCTTTTCCATTTATCAAGTCCTGCCGCAATTGATAGAACTGTGGGGCCTGAACGTAAAGACGGATGTGTAGGCTAAAAAAAACTTCGCCCAACTGAGCGGGAAATGACCACGCCGTTGTTCCTTCTGCGGTGTGTGCAGCTAGGGCTTTCGATGGCGGACTTGGTGCTCTCCATCGGGCTAATCAATGATATGTACTGTGAGAGCCGCAATGATTCATTTTCCTACGCTATACTTGGCGATCAGGCAGCAATGGATGCATTTTGATTGAAAAAACTTTTTCTGCTATAGTTGGGTATGTGTAGAAAAAGGCTGTCAAAATTTGACGGCATTGAATATTTTGCCGGACAGGTCATAACCGAAATGGAGGAATACAGTCTTGGATAGGAATGTAAATATTATAACCGACTTAAACGGGAATAAAATTGTCCTGATTAATGATATTATTTTTAAAGGAAAAAGATCAGTGGATTGGGATGATGTGAAAGCATACCTTGAAGCCTATGTAGGTGAGTTTTATGAAATTGCCGATACAAAGGATATTATATACATCGGGAAAGAACTGCCGGATGAGTATTCCAGTTCCAGATATACCCATACTCTGAAAGGTGCAAATGCGAAAGCAAAGGCAAATGCGTCACAGGGAATACCAGAGATGCTTGAGATTGCAACTGGAAAACATTTCAGGGAGAATATGGGAGAAAAACACCGCAGGAATGCCGCCAATGGGTGGTACAGATATGATTCCCATTTTGCACTGCCTGTGTACGGCGATGATGGGGAAGTGGAACGGTATAATGTGTTCCATGCGTCTATGCTGATCCGGCATGATGCAGACGGGAAAATGTATCTTTATGATATTATGGACATAAAAAAAGAAACGAGCAACCCTTTCGAACCATAAGGTTTTACTTGGCAAAAAACCCATCTCTTTTTTATAGTATAGGGGATGCTGAAATAGCTGTCAAGGATAAATTTCATATTTTTACATAGGCACTTTCCATAACAGCAGGTGTCTTTTTTTACGCATTTTTTCAGCATTTGCCTTGCCGGGAACGGACCGACCAAGATAGCCCGTATGCTTGCCGAGCAGCAAATCCCCACGCCGGGAACGCTGGAATACCGCCGGACGGGAAGCACCCGCCGCTACCACCCCGGCTATGAGTGCAGGTGGGCGACAAACACCGTGGCGCATATCCTTGAAAACCGGGAATACACACAATGTCACTGATTATGCGGGTAAGGCAGCGGGGATTTGCGGAACTGAATCGCATATACATTCTCATACCGAAAGTATAATTAGGCATTACAAAAAGTGGTGAATAGATGTATAATAAATTCCGAAAACAAATCGGGAGCTGCGGAGGTTTACAAGTGATGGAAAAAAGAGATATTTTGAAAAAAATTGCACCATGTTCTTTAATGTGTCATACGTGTTCGGGATATAATGATGGCGTAATTTGTGAGTCGGCTAAAACATTATTAAAATACTTGGAAGGTATGAAAGAATTTTATAGGAAACATATGCCCGATGCCGTAGAAAGCTATAATACCTTTGAAGAAGTACTTCGCATGTATAGCGATGCTCCTTGTTCTGGATGCCGCAGTACAGAACATAATGGTTGCAGCATCGAAGGGTGTTTTTTACTTGAGTGTACAAAGAACCATGACGTTAATTTTTGTGGAGATTGTGATGAGTTTCCGTGCAAAAAAACACTGAAATTATTTGAACAGGAAGTGTATAAGCAGTGGTTAGAGGGAAATCAACAAATTCGCGATTATGGCATAGAGGTCTTTTGGGAAAACAATTCTAAAAAACCGCATTATGAATCCTATGGGAAATAACTAAAATTCCTGTTTATCGAGATGACATAAAACATTTCAATACAAATATTTTGGGCAGTGGCAGCATAAAAACGCCGCTGCTTTTTCATTGTAAAACTAAATATGATGCAGGACAAACAAGATAGCTGGTTATCGAAAAACTTTCAGTGAAAGTGTATAGTAAACTGGATTTTCTGACAGAAAGAAAACTCGTGATCAAGAGGTTTGGAGATATTTCTAAGAAGCAATATGACCATAAATGGTATTTGCCATAAGGTGTCCGAACAAGCTAAAAGATAGTAGTTGACAAGCAGAAACAGTAACTTTTATAATAGTTAAAAACAATAAAAATGGTTGGATATGTTAATTAGAAATTTAATATTCCGGCCATGTGAGCAGGGGGTAGCACTAAAATGAAAAGCATTCGAACCAAAATCACATTATCTCTTATTCTGACTGTTCTGATCGGACTGGCTGCATCCGGTTCCTCAAGCATTATGCTGAACTATTATAATGCCATGGACACGGTGGAACGGATGATGAGTCAGACAGCAGTTTTGGCGGCAGGACAGGCGCAGCAGGAGTTGGAGGTGTATAAGAACGTTGTTATGGAGGTAGGATGTATTCCGCAGCTGTCCGATCCGAAAGTATCGGTGGAAGAAAAACAGGCCATTATTGACGAACGCGTTTCCATGCACGATTTCCAGAGGGGGAATATTGTGGGTGCCAACGGTGTCAGCATTTTTGACGGAAATGATTATTCAGACCGTGAATATGTGCGTCAGGCCATGGAAGGAAACATTTATGTATCAGAGCCGCTGGTCAGCAAGGTCACGGGAGAACTGTCCATTATAGTAGCGGCTCCTTTATATTCCCGGGGGAACTATGGGAAAAACATTGTGGGTGTTGTCTATTTCGTGCCTCATGAAACCTTTTTGAACGATATGGTTTCGGCCATTCAGATTGGCGAAAACAGCAGGGCTTACATGATCAATAAATCCGGAGATACAATTGCCGATATTACCCTTGATACAATCATGGCTCAAAATATAGAAGCAGAGGCAGGGAGCGATGCATCTTTACAGGAACTGGCGGCCATCCATGCCGAGATGCGGCAAGGGAAAAACGGGTTCGGAAGTTATACCACAGGAGGGCATAAAATGTTTGCGGCTTATGCGCCTGTACTGAATACGAACGGCTGGAGCATCGCAGTGACGGCTCCGCAGATTAATTATCTGGAGTCCACAAGAGATGCAATGGTGGTCAATATTGCAGTTATTGTAATATCCATATTGATTTCTGTCATCGTTGCCTTGGTTTTAGCCCGCAATATCGGAAAACCTATGAAAGCTTGCATGAATCGGATGAAACTGCTTGTGCAGGGTGATTTGGATACACCAATGCCGAAAACGAAGAATAGGGATGAAACAGGCGTGCTTGTCAGGTCCACAGAGGCACTTGTGGAGGGACTGCGCATTGTCATTGGCGATATCAGCTATTTGCTTAATGAAATGGCCAATCAGAACCTGAATGTCCATACGGGGCATGAGGAAGCCTATGTGGGCAGTTTTCAGGATATTTTACATTCCATGCGCAACATGAAGATGGAACTGAACGGAGCCATGCGCCAAGTGAATCATTCGGCAGAGGAGGTGGCGAATGCCAGCAATCATTTATCCTCCAGCGCCCAGACGCTTAGCCAAGGCACGACAGAGCAGGCCAGTTCGGTACAGGAACTGGCGGCAAGAATTGCTGTTATTTCCGGGGAAGTTAAAAATATGGCCAACGGGGCATTGGATGCCAGAAGCCAAACACACCAGACCGGAGAAGAAGTTCTCCTATGCAATCAGAAGATGCAGGATCTGGTAAATGCCATGGCAAAGATTCAGGCCAGTTCCGAGGAGATTGCAAAGATTCTTAAGTCAATTGATGATATTGCATTCCAGACAAATATACTGGCACTGAATGCGGCAGTGGAGGCAGCCAGGGCCGGCAGCGCAGGGAAAGGGTTTGCCGTTGTGGCGGAAGAGGTCCGGAATCTTGCCGGCAAATCTGCCGAGGCAGCCCAAAATACATCGGAATTGATTGCACATTCTACGGATGCGGTACATATCGGTACCGAAATTGCCCAAAATACGGCGGATGTTCTGCGTGGCGTGGTGGACAGTATTCAGTCGGTAACGGATGCCATCGATCAGATCGCTGTACTGTCCAATGAACAGGCCGAATCGGTTGAGCAGGCTTCCGAGGGCATCAGTCAGATCTCGATTGTCGTACAGAGCAACAGTGCTACGGCTGAAGAAGGCGCAGCCGCAAGTGAGCAGCTTTCTGCCGAGGCAGCCTGCCTCAAAGAGTTAGTAGGTCAGTTTACGCTGGCTTCCAAGTAATTACGGCAAACAGGAATAGTTATATCATTACGGTTCCCTTGTCCAAAGAGGGTAAGTACATAAAATATCATTGCTCGTTTGTTGGATGGGCATAGGAAAAAGCATCCGGGAATAAGCCGCAGCATAGTGTTTTGCACTATAAAGCTTGTTCCTGGATGCTTTTTGATTCTGAAAAAGGAATGGGAACTGGATGTCATGTCCCCATATAATTATGGATCCCCCTTCAGTCATCGCAGCAGGCTATGCTGGCTGAAGGGGGATAATGCATGCATATATCAATAGGCATAAGGTGTGGCTGACTACCGGATACGGAACTGGCCGATTAACTGATTCAGAGTTTTAGCTTGGCCGGACAGTTCATTGGAAACTGACGCGCTTTCCTCAGCGGCATCGGAGTTTGTCTGTATTACTTTGGAAACTTCTTTTATTCTGTTTTCTACGGACACAATCATTTCAGACTGCTGGCTGCTGGCAAGGGCAATCTCATCCATCAGTATTTTGATGGATTGGATGCATTCGCCGATTACCTGCATAGCGGAAATAGCAAGGTTCGTGGATTCCGTGCCCGTCTTTACATCTTGGATGGAACGGCCGATTAAGGTGCTTGTATTTTTTGCCGCTTCCGAAGATTTGGAGGCAAGGCTCCTGACTTCGTCCGATACTACGGAGAACCCTTTTCCTGCGGCGCCGGCTCTGGCTGCCTCTATGGATGCATTCAGCGCAAGCACATTGGTCTGAAAGGCAATGTCTTCAATTGTTTTTACAATGCTGACAATCTGCGCGGAGGACTGATCGATGTTCTTTGTGGCGGTAAGCAGCTGTGCCATTTTGGTGTCGGCTTCTGCAGCATATCCCGTGGCCCTTTCCACAAGTTCACTGGCATTGCCGCAGCGGACGGCACTGCTCTGTACTTGGGCGGTGATATCCGTAATATTGGACACCAGCCCGTCGATGGATATTTTTTGCTGTGCCGTACCTTGGGACAGTGCCTGTGCCCCGGCGGATACTTGATCGGCATTATTGTTTACCTTATCTGCGATATAAGTAATATTGCGCATTACTTCAGTCAGGTGGGTACGGATGCTTTTCAGGCTTTCAGCCAGAACCTTAAAATCGCCTATGTAATAAGATTGATTTTTTTCCACATCCACGGCAATGTTACCGTCCGCCATTTCTCCGAGAATCCGCCCAATGTCATCAATCGTTTTGCGGAGGCAGTCACATACATGGTGAATGGTCTGGGCAATCAATCCTACTTCATCGTTTCTTCCGTAAAATGGTTCCAGTTCCTCATCCGCCGAAAGTTCCAGATTGCCTAAGCGCTGTATGGCATTTTCCATAGACATAAGTTCTTTTCCTTCCCGGTACAGAATGGATAAGGTGGCAAGTATAATAATCACTGCCATGGCTGCGCATAACGCGCCTACTAGGATGCGTATGGTCATTACCTTTCCATAAACCTCCGAAGCATTATCACGGACCATGAATACCCAGTTCCGGTCTTTTAAATATTTATAAACTACCAACTGATTGACACCGTTTTCATCCTGATAAGAATAGGTACCGGCTTCCGTGCTGTCGTTGGCTCTAATACGGTTCAGTATTTCTAAGTACCCGCTGTCGGTGGTTTCGGTATTCAGCAGGGATTCGTCCTCGTGGTACAGATATTTGCCGGTTTCCACATTTAAAAATACATATTCACTGTTCGGCAGGCCTTCAATATTTAAACCCAGCAGTACGTCCATCAACCGGCTGGCATAAACACCGGCTCCTACATAGCCGATACATTCCTGTCCCTCAAAAAGAGGATGGTACATGGAAAGGATCATGCTTCCGGTTCCCGGTGATTTCATAATTCCGAGATTGGTCAGTTTCGGTTCAGCCAGTATGGTATTGCGGAATTCATCCAATGAATCGCCGGTTCGGGTAGTTATTCCTATAGCATTCTGGGAAGTATGAGTCAACACATATGTAGAAGGAGTACTGATATACAATCCTTCAAAGATCCCTTTGACCGCGGCGAAATCCTCTGTATATTGCTGCCCTCGTTTCAGCAGGGCCGGATCTTCCGGGTCGGAAAGAAGATTACGGACTTCGCTGCCCAGCGCAAAGGCTGTCACATATTCCTCGGCAGATGCCACATAATCGTTGATAATGGAAGCCCTAGATTCTACGGCATCGGTCATTTGGTTGGTAATATTGGTCTTTACCATAGAAGCAACGCTGTTAGATACAGCAAGCCAGAGCAGCAGCATCCCGATAGAAGTAATTGCCGTAGTAATAATGCCGATGCGTGTGGCAAGTTTTTGATTAGCTAGAAATTTCATGATTTCCTCCCTCTCTTAACCAAAAGTATCTTCTTATTAAAATGCTTTCAGAAAATTTCCTCAATTATTCTAACATGAGTTGCGCAACTTTTCAAGCGTAAGACTCAATTAAGGAAATAGAAGTGTGCCGGAAACCGAGGCGCCGGCACAAAAACGAACATTGATTTCCATGAACTGTGTACATTGCAATTATGGCGTAGGGTGTGCTATAATTTATAACTGGCGATGTCTATATTATGATGCCGGAAGAGCGGCAATGCCATGGGCGCATGGCAGCATGTTTCAGGGGTTTTGGCTTGATACCGACAGGAAAGGGACTTTCATGAAAAAAAGAAGCATATTAATGCAGATGCTGATTCTGATGGGCACAGTAATCTGTGTACTTTCGGCGATTATTCTCGTATTGTTTATGTCTGCTTATGAGAAAGACATTTATTCCGGAAATGAGGATGTTTCGAATTTGCTGGCAGGAGAAATATCTGTCTTTTTGGACGGGGCATACAGTGTGAATGAGGAATTGGCCTGTAATCCGGCAGTCCTGACAATGGAGACGGCAGTTCAGACTCCTATTCTGGAGCAGTGCGTGGAGAGGAATCATTATTTGGAGCAAATCTACATACAGGGGACGGACGGCATGCAGACCGGCCGTTCCCAAGGAGAGTTGGCGGACCGTTCCGCAAGATGGTGGTTTGTGCAGGCTATGTCGGAACGGAAACCATTTATCTCAAAATCTTATTATTCCGTTGCCACGGAAATGCCTTGTGCATCTATCTTTTTTCTGATGTACCGCGGAGAGGAACTGGCAGGCATATATGCGGCTGACTTAAAGCTGGATTTCCTGCAGAGCCTTATCGGGGAATATTCCAGAGAGGAAGATGGCAGGACTTCTTTTGTCATTGACGGAGAAGGGGTTGTGGTGGCTCACCCGGATGTGAGGCAGATGGAGGAACAATATAATTATCGGCAGATGATAAGAACGGTATCCGTGAAAGACGGAAACGGGAATGCCAGGAAAGATGCGGAAGGAAATATTATTACGGAACAGCTTCCGTTGGAAATTTCCGATGATTTCAGACAGGTCATAGAAGAGGTTATGAATGGGAACAGCGGAAGCAGGAAGATTTCCTATGGAGGGAAAACGTACTACGCCAGCTACACTGCCATTCCTTTAAAAGGAGAATCGGACTCTTGGTCATTGGTCACTTTGCATGAGAAGAATGCGGCCATGTCAACGGTCAGCCGTATGCTGAAAGGGGCGGCGGCAATTCTGGCAGTGGGAATGGGAATTGCTTTTCTCATGATCCTGTTTTTGGCGCGCAGGCTGACGGTACCCCTTATCTCCATTTCAGGGCTGATAAAAGAAGCGGCCGAGGGAGATTTTTCCATCCGGGCGAATGAAGGTGTGGGGAGCGAGATAGGATTGCTGGCAGGGAGCTTCAACGTAATGACCGGAAAAATATCCGATATCTTAGCGGGAATCAAGATTTCGGCAGGAGAAGTAGCTGAATGTTCCGGTAAGCTGGCAGAAATCGAAACGAATATCGGCTCCATCGGTAAGGTACTGAAAGAAATAAAGGATGGTACCGTGGAGCAGACCGGAGATGTGAATAAGGTCGTTGAACAGATGGCAAATATGGAGGATAACTTCAAGGAACTGAAGGACAGAAGCAGCATTCTTATCAGCGAGGCAGAAAATGCCATCCGTTCCAGTCTGGAAGGGGAAAAGAGCGTCTATGAACTGAAAAGGCAGAACATGCATGTGGAAGAGAATGTGCGGCTTTCCTATGACAGCATTAAGATGCTGGAAGGCCATTCGGCCAAGATTGCCCAAATTGTCAGCGTCATTGGCAATATTTCTTCCGAAACGGAACTGCTATCCCTGAATGCCAGCATCGAGGCGGCAAGAGCCGGGGAGGCGGGAAGAGGATTTGCCGTGGTGGCAGGTTCCGTAGGGCGGCTGGCATCCGACTCCGCAGCAGCAGCGGGCAATATAGAGGTAATTATTGAGGATTTATGCCGGGATATTGAGAAAACGGTTTTAGGCATTGAAGAAGTAAAGAGTTCCATGGCTGTGCAGGCGGAAGCCGCAAAGAAGGTGGGCGAAATATTTGACAGCTATCAGGAACTGGCAGGGAGAACCAGAAGTTCGGCCAATACGATGGACGAACTGGTCGCGGAAATGTACGAAATTGACCATTCCGTTATCCGTGCAGTGGAACGGATACAGGATATTTCCCGGAAAACAGAAGGGATATCCGCAGAGATGATAGATTCTTTGGAGGAGGAGTTACGGCATATCCGCAATGAAGTAGGCAGTTTGACGGTGATTTCCGGTGAACTGGAGCGGGGAATGGATAAGTTTAAAATAAAAGGAAACACATAGGAGAGGAGAGAAAGTTATGTCAGTTTATGATATTGTATTCAGCCCCACAGGGGGCACGAAAAAAGTTTCCGATATATTTACAAGATCATTTTGCAAAGAAAGCAGCCATATTGACCTTACCGACAATGGTGCGGAATTTTCCGTATTTTCGTTCCGGGAAGAGGATGTCTGTATCGTATCGGTTCCTTCCTATGGAGGAAGGGTTCCGGCAGCTGCCGTATCAAGGCTGAGCCGGATGCGGGGGAACGGAGCCAGAGCCGTTCTCATCGCAGTATACGGGAACCGGGATTACGAGGATACCCTTGCGGAATTACAGGATACTTTGGAAGCTTCCGGCTTTGTCTGTATAGCGGCGGTGGCCGCGATTGCAGAGCATTCCATTATGAGGCAGTTTGCCGTGGGAAGGCCGGATGCGCAAGACGAAAAGGAACTTGCCGGCTTTGCCGTATCCGTCCGGACCGGTATGGAAGAAGGGACGCTGCCGGCCCATCCTGTTTTTCCCGGAAACCGGCCTTATCGAGAATATAAGGGAATCCCTCTGAAACCTCATGCGGGAAATTCCTGTGTGGGCTGTGGAGTATGTGCAAAAAAGTGTCCTGTGGGCGCAATCCCTGTCAATAATCCGTCGGAAACGGAGAACGAAAAATGCATTTCCTGCATGCGCTGCATTTCCCTCTGTCCCCAGAAAGCCCGCAGCGTAAGCAAGGCCATGCTGGCGGCAAGCAGCTTAAAGCTGAAAAAGGCCTGCGGCGGTTATAAGAAAAATAAACTACTGTAGACTTTTCCTTCTATGTATAATATAATGTTATGGACTATATTAAAAATATGAAAGGCTGGTGTTAAATATGTACGCAAACCGTACTCCGCCTCAAGATTCCGGGCTGCTTATGACAGAGAATTCCGAATATATGAAAGAACAGCATCAGGAAATTCTCCTCGGGAAGGAAGAAGGATTGGATGTCTCTCTTTATTCCAATCCGGAGTTCAACTGGCTGCAGATGGAACAAATCCGTATGGGCATAAAGGACAAGGTGGATGTATCCAAATATGCAGACCCTTCCTACAGTTTTGAGACAATGAAACAGATCCGGCTTTCCTTTTATTCCTCCAAAGATCTCTTGCCCTACTTGGACAGAGGTTTTACGGACGATGAATTGGAACAGATCCGGCTGGCGTTGGAAGATCAGCTTCCCATTGACAGATGGCTGACGGACGACATGTATGTGCAGCAGATTTATGAGATACGGATCGGTCTGTACGAGGAACTGGATGTTTCCGTATATGCAGATTCCCGCTATAACTGGATGCAGATGAAAGAAATCCGTTTAGGCTTGGAGAAAAAGCTGAAAGTTTCATACTATACCAATTATCTGTTCAGTCATTGGCAGATGAAGGAAATCCGTTTAGGCTTGGAAGCAGGGCTGGACGTATCGTCCTATGCCAAACTGATTTATTCCGGCACGGATATGCAGGAAAAAAGAGAGAGGCTTTTAAAGGATAAAACAGAAAAACACACAAGTTCCGGTAATTCCGGAATAGACATCCAATCTCTGGTAAAAAAGGAGTTCAGTATTTTCGTAGAAGATAACGGAAATAAAGCTTATGCATTTATTACATGGATTCCCGGAAATATGGTTACGGAAGATGACATTTATTCGGCACTGAAGAAAAGAGGGATTGTGATTGGAATTAAGCATGAAGCGATTTCCGAAATGATAAAGAAAAGAAGAATGAATGAGAAAGTATTGATAGCGGAAGGAACGCCCGCAGAAGCAGGCCAAGACGGATGGTATGAGTTTTTTGTCCGGCTGGATCTGCCCCGGATCCCGGCGCCTTTGCCCGACGGCGGTGTGGACTATGTCAATATTGAAGCGTTTGAAATGGTGGAAGAAGGAGAAAAAATCGCGGTCTATCATCCGGCTCAAAAAGGAATCGACGGGCAGAATGTTTTTGGCGAAGTGCTTCATGCCAATATGGGAACCGAGAAGAAGCCGTTAAAGGGCGTTGGCTTTATGATTGCCCCGGACGGAGTGACCTATGTTTCCAGGCTGAACGGGAAATTCGAATACCTGAACGGCCGGATTGTTATTTCAAATATGATTATTGTGCGCGAAGACGTAACGGCAGTCACAGGCAAGCTGGAGGTGGACGGTTCCGTATATGTGATTGGCAGTGTTTTTTCCGGCGGGCAAATCGTGGCAACGGGCGATATTATCATAGAACACAATGTTGAGACGGCAAAGCTGGTTGCCGGCGGCAATGTTATGATAAAAAAGGGAAGCTGTTCGAAGAACGACTGCTTCATTGAGGCCAAAGGAGAGGTTTCGGGAAGCTTTTTTGAGGCGGCCAATATCAATGCGGACGGCAATGTCAAGGCAAATTATATTATGAACAGCAACATCAATACCTTGGGTAAGGTAATCGTGTCCGGCAGCAAGGGAATGCTCCTTGGCGGCAAAGTCCGTGCAGTCATGGGCGTGGATACTTACAATCTGGGGAACAAATCCCATATAAAGACCTATCTGGAAGTGGGAAGGAACATGCTTTATGATAGAAAACAGGCTATGTTTGAAGAGAAGCGGGAACAAATATTAGAGCAGCTGTCCATGCTTGAGCGGAAATGGAACAAGATACTGAAGTCCCTTCCGCCGGACAAAGAGCAGGCAGCGGAACTTATTCAGAAACTGAATGCGGCAATCGTGGCCAAAGACCATGAACTGGCAGATTTGGATGCAGACATCTCCAAGCTTGCCAATTTCACAGACCAGAATATGAAAGCAGTCATTGTCAGGGGAAATGCTTATGAAGGGAGCTGCATAGAGATTAATACAATCCGATATATGCTGCCGTCAAATGTAAGCAGAATTGTTTTCAAACTTAGGAACAAAGCCGTAGTTATGCTGAAACTATAAAGAAATACCTTAATAACGGATCAGAAGGAGGTATAGGCAGAAAATGGTACGGGATACAATTTTAATCCTTGAAAAATACTGGAAGTCACAACAGAAAAGGAAGGAATAGATATTTTAAGGACAAAGGCTCCGTCTTTGGCGGTCGTTCTTGTGAATCTGAAGATACCCGCTAAGGAAAATTTTCAGGTACTGCAGCGGCTGAGCGAGAAGAAATTTCCGAACCGTATCCCTTTTATCATGATCACGGATGAAACAACCGCGGCGTATGAGAAAAAAGGGTATGAGTACGGCATAGTGAGTTATATTAAGAAACCGTTTGCTTCCGAAGAGGTAATAAAGCAGCTGGTGGATAATGTGGTAGAAGTGTTCCAATATAAACTGCAGTTGGAAGTCACGGTGAAGAAACAGACGGAGAAACTGAGAAAGCAGAATACCATGCTGAAGATGATGGCAGATAAGCAAAAACATATGAACGAAGTCCTGATTGATTCCTTAAGCAATATTGTGGAATTCCGGAACTTGGAATCGGAACAGCATATAAAAAGGATTCGTGCATTTACCCTCTGCCTCGGGCAAAGCGTGATGAAGCTGTATCCCGAATATGAACTTACGGAAGAGCATCTTGAAGTCATCAGCAGCGCATCTTCCCTGCACGACATCGGTAAGATTGTGATTCCGGATAATATTATACTGAAGTCCGGGAAACTGAACGCTGACGAATATGAAGTGATAAAATCCCATACTACTAAGGGGGCAGAAATTATAGACAAGATCCTTCATATAGACAGCAAAGAATTTTGTGATTATGCCTATGACATTGCAAGACATCATCACGAAAAATATGACGGGAACGGTTATCCCGACGGCTTAAGGGGAGAGGACATCAGCATTGCGGCACAGATTGTTTCTTTGGTGGACGTATATGATGCGCTTACTTCCAAGCGTGTATATAAAGCGGCATACAGTACGGATAAAGCTTATCAGATTATCGTGAACGGACAGGACGGTTCCTTTTCTTCCAAATTACTGAAAGCATTTACGGAAGTGAGAGAAGAGTTCGAGAATATCGTAAGGAAATATTGTGACGGCTGATCCGGCACAGGGGAAGCGTTTTTCCCCTGCCGTCGGACAGGATATCGAAGGAAACTGTCATAAATTATCAAATACTGCGGTTTCCTTCGCAAGTCCTTCCACAACTTCCTGATTTATCCCCATACGTTCCGTAATGTCTTCCATATCATTGGCAAGATTTCCGGCGTTTCCTGCCACGCCGGCGATGTCTTCAGCGCTTTCATCAATCGCTTTTGTAATAGTACCGATGGAATCCGCGATTTCGGACACGGAGTTTTTCAGCCGTTCCGTCTGCTCATAAAATTCCCCCATAGTTCTGCGTATGTAAGCTGCGTCTTCTTTATATTGACGGCCGGACTGTACAAACGCCTGAAATTCCTTAAGGACAGACTGATTCATATAATCAATCAGCTGCTGCGCATTTTCGGAAAGGTTATATACGGCGGCAGTGACTACCTCGTTCATTTCTTGGATGCGGTTGGCAGTCTCCTGACTGGAATTGGCAAGATTGCTGACTTCGCTTGCAACGACGGCGAAGCCTTTTCCTGCCGCTCCGGCATTGGCCGCTTCCACGGATGCATTCAGGGCAATCAGCCAAGTCTGCTTGGAAATGGATAATATTTCGCCTGTCAGAGTCTTGATCTGATCCACGCTTTTGCTTTTATCAATGGCGTCATTTAGGGCAAGCAGGATTTCTTCCGCTTTTGCACCGGTAATCTCCACACTGTTTCCTGCAGACTGCTGCATGGCATCTGCACGGGCATCCATATTGGCAGTGTAGGCAGTGATGGCGCTGCATTCTTCTGCCATATGACAGACATCCAGCCGGACATTTTCCGTATTTTCATTGATGGCCGCCGCATTGCCTGCCATCCTTCCGATAGCTGTCGACAGCTGCCCGGACAGGGCGGACAGGCCGGCCGCACTGCCTTTGGAATCTTTTGTTTTCTGCAGCACATCGCCTGTCATGTCATTGATGCGCCCGGAACTTTCCCGAATGGTATTCAGTATGCTTCTGATCGGTGTAACCACATAACCGGAGATAAGCTTAAGATCCGCAAATACCAGTGAAATGCAGGCAACGGCTGCACCGATGCCCACTGCCAGCGAAATAAAGTACACGGTGGCAAGGCGGTCCCTGGCTTCCGATGTCTGTGCGCTTATGGAAGCATTCAGATTTTCGATGTCCGTTTCCATTGCCTGCGCATAAAAGGCTACGTCGCCGTTGGCAAGGGCATAGGCTTCCTGTGTTTTATGGCTTGCGCTGGCACAGACCAGAAAGACGAGAGCATGCCGGAAGGAGTCATAATCGGCCAGAAGAGTCTCATACTGTGCTTGGTCGGCCGGAACCACAAAGCTTTGGTATTCTCCAAGCATGCCGTCCAGAAGAGCTTCTTCCTCTTTGATCTGCTGGACTAAAGTGATCATAGTATTATAATCTGTGGCAACGATATGGCTTAAGGCCATTTTATGAATGTTCATGGAAGACTGGCATATTTCAGCCAGACGGCTTTTGCCGTCCATATAATTATCCGCAATGGTAGCCGCGCTTTCGTTCACGTTCCGGATATTTATGACGGAAAGAATATTGGAAAACAGAGCCACTATGCCAAGAAGGGCAATGGGTATGGTTAAACGATACTTTAAGCTGATATTTTTCATTATGGCATCACTCCTTATCTTACTGAACCGAACATATGGAATATTTGCTTATGCCTGACACGGATATGATTATGGCGCTACAATCCCTTCCGTCATTTTGTCAAGCTGTTCCTGAAGGCTTATGCCGGATGGGTTCCCGGCCAAAATCTCTGCGGTGAAAGCGGTGACAGGATCCCAGAAATTCCCCCCTATGCGCTGAAGGGAGGAATATTCCGACTGCTCCAGCAATGCGGAGATAGCCGGAGAACTCTGTACTTCTGCGGAAGCCGCCGCGTTAATGTTGGACGGTCCCTGTCCCCGCAGCCGGAAACGGAGCATCTGGTTTTCCTCATTCGCAATCCATTCCGCCAGCTTAGCCGCCCATTCCCTATGTTCGGAGTAAGCGTTTACCCCAATCAATTTATAGCCGGAAAAAGAAGCCATCTGAACCTGCTGCCCGGCACAGGCATAGGAGGGCAGTTTGGATGCCCCGAAGCTTCCGCCCCAAGTCTCTTCCACAGCCACCGCATTCCAAATGCCGTTGATGCCGGCAATGATAGTGCCGTCTTTTACACCCTGAAGGAAACCGGCATCATCGGTGCTGAGAAAACCAGGATGTCCTGCCATGTTCTGCATGGCTCTGGCTACATCCGTACCCTTTATGGGGCCTTCCGTGCTGTTCCAGGTACAATAATTGGTTATCCCGTCGCTGTTCAGCCCGACGGTAAGGCCGGTATTGCCGAACAGGGAATACACATACCAACCGGAAGACCATTCCATGGAAACTTTTTTCCCATGTTCGGCAGCAATATCCAGCATGCGGTCCAGGGATGCAATGTCTTCTTCCGTGAAATACTGCTTATTATAATATAGAAAATATCCGTTATCCGAAGTAAGGGGCAAAGCATACAAAGTATTGTCCACGGATGCGGCAAGCACGGATTCGGGAAGGTTGGAATTCCGGATGGCTTCCGGGTTTTCTATCGGTTCCAGCGCACCGGCGGCCACCAGCGTATTCAATTGGTCATCCGCAAATGCAAAGACATCCGCGCCCTGTTCCAGCCCGGCCATAAGAGCATTTGTGCAGCTGCTTTCGCTTTGGGGTTCATAGTCGATATGAAAGTCTGCCTGCCCCTGATATTTTTCCTGAAATCCGTCAATAATCTGGCGGAGCAGTTCCTCATCTTCTTCGGCTCCCCAGACAGTCAGATTGACCGTATCGGCAGCAGGAACCGCTGCCTCGGCAAAAGATTCTTCGGTTGTGACAGGGCTTTCCCCTTGGCATCCTGTCAGCAATGCTGCCGACAGGAGAGCCGGCAGCCAAATTTTACTTTTTCTTTTCATAATAGTCTCCATAAATCATAAAATTTCTTTGCTTATAATACCATTTTCTGAACGTTTTGGCAACATGCTGCAAGTGGGGCGAGCGCAAATGAATTTGCCGTTTTATGACAGTGCCCGCCGGATATAATGAAAAGACAGTTTTGATTTTCTGCATTATATGTTACAATTTATGGGAAACAAGTTGGGCTTTGATAAAGGAAGGAGGACACAATATGTCCGGGATGTTTATGCGCTTTCCGGAAGGGAAAGCAAAAGCGCTTACGCTGAGTTATGACGACGGCGTAGAGCAGGATATCAGGTTAATGGAGATTATGGATAAGCATGGCCTGAAAGGCACTTTTAACTTAAACAGCGGAAGGTTTGCACCGGAAGGAACGGTTTATGCCGCCGGGGACTGTCATCGCAGAATGACGGAAAGTCAGGTGACGGAAGCTTATATGAACAGCGGCCATGAGGTTGCCGTACATGGGCTGACGCATCCTTTCCTGGAACAGCTTCCGGAGAATATGGCAATGTGGGAATTGCTGAAGGACAGGGAAAATCTGGAAAATCAGTTCAATACCATTGTCAGGGGGATGGCATACCCCTTCGGTACATATAATGATACCGTCGTGGAATGCCTGAAAAAAGCCGGGATTGTATATGGCAGGACAGTGATCTCCAGCCATTCGTTTGACATTCCGGAGGACTGGCTCAGGCTGGAGGCTACCTGCCATCATAATGACCCGGAACTGATGAAACTGGCAGACCGGTTCATTACGGAATCGCCGGGGTGGACACCTTGGCTGTTTTACCTTTGGGGACACAGTTATGAATTTGAAGCCGACGATAACTGGGATGTGATCGAGAAATTCGCCGCTTTTACAGGCGAGCATGAAGATGTCTGGTATGCCACCAACATTCAGATCCATGATTATGTCCAGGCATACCGGAGACTGGAATTCTCGGCAGACGGCAGGCAAGTGTACAATCCTACGGCGGTGAAGCTTTATTTTGAGATCGGGGAGAAAGACAGGAGCAAATACTGCATTATGCCGGGAGAGAGACTGAACTGCACTTAAAAACCATAAATCATACAGTGGAAAGCAGGAAAGGCAGGTATTTCAATGAGTTTATATCGCATCATGCTGGTAGATGACGAAGAAGAGGTACGCAAGGCCATCATCCGCAAAATGGACTGGGAAAAGCTGGGTTTCCAAGTGGCGGGGGATGCCGAGAACGGAGAAGATGCCTTGGAAAAGCTGGAGCAGCTGGAGCCGGATGTGGTCATCACCGATATAAGAATGCCGTACATGGACGGCCTGACGCTGACGGCTCGGATCCGGGAAAAACATCCTTCCATGAAAGTACTGATTTTTTCCGGCTATGATGATTTTGAATATGCAAAGCAGGCCATTAAGCTGAACGTCACCGAATATATCCTAAAGCCGGTGAACGGACAGGAATTGGCGGAAATACTGAATCGGGTGCGTATCAGCTTGGATGAGGAAATCGAACAGCGGCGCAACATCAATGCTTTGAGAGAGAGCTATCTGGGGAGCCTTCCCATTCTTCGGGAACTGTTCTTAAATGATCTGGTACGGCGGACTACGGATGTGGCAAAAATCGTGCCGAAACTGCGGGAATACGGGATTGACATTCTGGATGCGCGTAAATGGCTGGCTGCGGTAATTCATGTGGAACAGCTGGAACGGACGGAAGAGAAGGTGCTTTCCATGCATCAGGAACTGATTCCCATTTCCGTACGGAACTTGGCAGAAGACCATCTGAAGCCTTACTGCCGTTTTGCTATTTTCAATTCCATGGAAGGCATTACCTTGATTATTGCCGTTGATGAAGGCAATACCCAGACAGGGATGATGAACCTGCTGAACGATATCTGTAAGGAAAGCAAACGCATGCTGGAGGTGACTATCACCGTAGGAGTGGGCCATAGCTGCGGCACCCTGCAGGAGATCAGCCGTTCCTACCAGACAGCAGTGGATGCTTTGGGCTACAGAGCCATTGTCGGGAAAGGAAAGGCCATTTATATCAACGATATGGAACCCGTGGCCAAGGGAAAGCTGCAGCTGGATGCCGCAGACGAAGAACAGCTGTCTTCGGCCATAAAATTCGGTACCCGGAAAACCATTGAAAACGTAATCAGAACTTTGGCATCCCGCATGGAGGATGCCAAAGTCCATGCCAGACTGTATCAGGTCTACATGCTGTCCATTGCCAACTGCATGATTAAGCTGATGCAGCAATACGATCTGGAACTGGATGAAATGTTCGGCCCGGAGTCCCAATATGGGGATGTGCTGGAAGGAACCTGTCAAAGGGAAGAATTTGCGGACAGAATCATCCCGGCTGCCTGCCGCATAAATGAGGCTATGGACAGGGAGCGGGACAATACCACAAGAAAAGTCATTCAGGAGGCAAAAGAATATATTAAGGAACATTATTCCAATCCGGAACTGTCCGTGGAAATGCTGTGCCGCCAGCTGCATATGAGCCCGGCCTATTTTTCTACCGTATTCAAAAAAGAGACCGGACAGACTTATGTGAATTATCTGACGGAAGTGCGGCTGAAAAAAGCAGTGGAACTTTTGAACGGAACGGACGATAAAACTTATCTGATTGCACAGAAAGTAGGATATCAGGAACAGAATTATTTCAGCTATGTATTTAAAAAACGATATGGTGTGTCGCCTACCAAATATAGAGGGACACAGGGAAATATGAAGCAGAGAAAGGATTGACGCAGAGCCATGGAGCAGAAAGTATCCGCAGATTTCATAAGAAAGACAAGCATCCGGTATACAATCTTTATTTATTTCACGGTCAGTGCGTTAGTGACTGTCCTGCTGATCGGCATTGTGCTCTATATGCAGATGTCGCGGCAGCTGACGATGGCCGTGCAGGAGGAGAATCAGGCTGTCCTTGGGCAAATCAACCGTTCGGTGGATTCCTATCTGCGCACAATCATGAAGCTGTCCGACAGTCTGTATTACGGAGTCATAAAGAATGCGGATCTGGATATGGAATCCATCAATAGCCAGATTACCCTGCTCTATGACAATAACAAAGACAGCATTGCCAATATTGCCCTGCTTTCCAAGGAAGGAACACTGTTGGAGGCGGTACCTGCCGCCCGGCTGAAAACAGGTCTGGATGTGACGGAAGAACAGTGGTTCGGCAATACATTGGAGAGAACGGACAACCTTCATTTTACCACTCCCCATGTGCAGTACATTTTTGACAACAGTGAAAATCAGTACCGGTGGGTTATCACGCTGACCCGTGCCGTGGAGATTACCCATGGAACGTCAACGGAACAGGGTATCCTGCTGTTAGATATCCGGTACAGCAGCCTGCAGCAGATATTGGAGAATATTACCCTTGGCAATCAAGGATACCTTTACATGATCGGAAGCGGGGGGGAACTGATATACCATCCGAAAATGCAGCTGATTGAAACAGGGCAGATGGAGGAAAATATTGAAGTTGCGGCGGGTTATAGGGACGGCAGCTACCATGAAACATATAAGGGGGAACGCAGGGAGGTCAGCGTAAAGTCCGTAGGCTATACGGGATGGAAGCTTCTTAGCATCACGCCAGAACAGGGACTTCCCATGAGCGATCTGAAAATGCGGCTCTTTGCAGTCTTTGTGGTGGCCTCCTTTCTGTTAGTGCTGGTGCTGATCAATACTTTTATTTCCTCCCGGATCACAACGCCTATCCAGAATCTGGAAAAATCGGTCAATGCCATAGAAGCCGGCGATCTGGACGCGGAAGTATATATGGGAGGATCCTATGAAATCAGGCATCTTGGAAGGTCCATCGGCGATATGGCCAAGCGCATCAAGGCACTTATGGAAGATATCGTTGCGGAACATGAGGCTAAGCGCAAAAGGGAATTCGATACCCTGCAGTCGCAGATTAACCCTCATTTCCTATATAATACATTGGACATTATTGTATGGATGATTGAAAACGAACAAAAGCAGGAGGCCGTCAAAGTGGTCACGGCATTGGCCCGCTTTTTCCGTATCAGCTTAAGCAAAGGGAAGAGCATCATTACGGTTCAGGACGAATTGGAACATGTGGGAAACTATCTCACCATTCAGCAGATGCGGTTTAAAAATAAGTTCATTTACACGATCGACGCGGAGGAAGAGGTCATGGATTTGGCCTGCCTAAAGCTGATGCTGCAGCCTTTGGTGGAAAATGCCATATACCACGGCATGGAATTTATGGACGGCGACGGAGAAATCCGTGTGGAAGTACGTCGGCAGGGGAATGAATTATGGTTCAGCGTCAGTGACAACGGCTTGGGGATGACGGCCCAACAGACAGAGAGTCTTCTTGGCGAAAAGACACATGTATCCTCCCGCCGGGGTTCCGGAATCGGCGTGAAAAACGTAAATGAAAGAATTCGGCTGTACTTCGGGGAAGCTTACGGCCTTGCCATCCAGTCGGAACCGGATGAAGGGACACGGATACTGATCCGGCTTCCGGCAGAGGACTATGCGGATATGACAGGGAGGGGAGAAAAATGATAGGCAGGCGCGGAAAACTGCTGATTGCTCTATATGTGGTATTTCTTGTGATACTGTTCCTTATGTGTTCCACCGATTTAATTATTCGGGAACCGGAAAAGGAAATTTACCAGATTGCCGTCATTATCGAAGATGCAAAAAGCGATAATTATGTCAATTTCCGTAAAGGTATGGATCAGGCGGCCATGGAATTCAATGCGGATGTCCGTTTCATTACCCTATATGAAAAACGGGATGCACAGCAGCAGGCGGAACTGATGGAACGGGAACGGCAGGACGGTGCGGACGCATTGATTGTAGTGCCTGCGGATGAAGAGCAGGCCGCCGGCATACAGCCGGTGATTCCTGTCATATTCCTGCGTTCCGGGCAGGGAGAGGGCACGGGGGCAGGCAGCATCATCACGGACTACAGAAAAATGGGAGAGCGGATTGCGCATGAAATACTGCAGGATACCCCTGCGGACAGCCCGGTTTTGGCGATTCGGGATACCGGCAGGCAAAGCACTATGGACAGGCTGTTTCTGGAAGGCGCGGAAGCGGAATGCAGAGCCGCAGGAAGGTGCTGGCAGATAGGGACGGGAAAGGAAAGCATACGGGCTTTCCTGGAGACTTTGGAAACTCCGGAAGGGGCAAAGACAGTTATCCTGGCCGCAACTCCGGATATTCTGGCGCAGGCCGCCGGCATTTTGGCAGACAGCCCGTCCATTGCCGCGCGCGTACAGGGGCTGTATGGGCGCGGCAGCACTCTGCCCATCCTCAATTATCTGGACCGCGGACTGATTACGGGCATCTGCGTAACCGATGAGTACGGCATCGGATATCTCAGCGTCCAGATGGCTGTAAGGGCTTTGGAAGGGGCGGTCAGCCAATTGCCGGAAGTAATGGATTCCTATTATATCACGAAAAAAAAATTGCGGGAACCCGTCTATGAAAAATTGCTGTACCCTATAGAGTGATAACATCAGATAGGGCAGTCAGCAGGAACAGGGGGAAAAATGCCAAAAAAGAAATTGTTATTCCTATTGGCCGTATGTCTGCTTCTGGCCGCATGCCAAGGCACCCGGAAAGGGGAACAGAAAACGTCAGTCCGCATCGGTATCAGCCTATACCGTGCAGACGATACTTTTATAAACAATCTGCAGAGCATATTTGAAGCAAAGGCAAAAGAATATGAGCAGGAAAACGGCATTAAGGTGATTCTGGATATTCAGGATGCCAAAGGGAGCCAAAATGTGCAGAACAGTCAGGTGGAACGTTTTATTTCCCTTGGCTGCGACGTGCTCTGCATCAATCCCGTGGACCGCATGGATGCCTCGGCCATTATTGACATGGCCATGACTGCCGGGGTGCCGGTAGTGTTTTTCAACCGTCAGCCGGTGGAAGAAGACATGAACCGCTGGGATCAATTGTACTATATCGGCGTGGATGCCAAGGAAACGGCCATCCTTCAGGGGAAAATGGTGGTGGATCTTTATAAGGAGCAGCCGGAAGCGGTGGATTTAAACGGCGACGGAGTGGTGGGCTATGTGCTGCTGGAGGGGGAAACCAGCCATCAGGATTCTCTGATACGCACGGAATGGTCCATCCGCACGCTGAAGAACGGCGGCGTGCCCATTGAAAAGATTACCGGCGGCATTGCCAACTGGGAACGGAGCCAAGGATCCGCGCTGATGGAACAATGGCTTTCGGCGTACCCGGGCAAGATAGAATTGGTGGTGAGCAACAATGACGATATGGCGCTGGGAGCCATAGATGCCTTGGAACGGACGAAGACGGACAAAGTGAACGTCATCGGGATCGACGGAACCACGCCCGGCCTGGAGGCTTTGGAAAACGGAAAACTGCTGGGTACCGTTTCTGCCAACAAGGAACTGTACGCTACCGTAATGCTGGAAATGGCAGTCAGCTGTGCGCTGGGCGAGTCCCCGCCGGAAGAATACCCTCTGGAAGAGGGCACTTACTATTGGACGCCGCAGGAAATCCTCATACGCGAAACCAGGAAAACGGAAGAAACGCCGTCCCAGGGGAAATAATATCCCGGAAATCATGCCAATTCAAAGAATTTCAATAAAAAATCAAAGAAATTCTTATGGAAAACAGGTATAATATACACTATAATGGTTTTGTCAGTGGTCATAATGTACAAAGCAATATGTATATATGAAGAAAAACTGATAAAAACGCCAAATTTTGGCAGATTAGAGGAGGATTTAAAACTATGAAATTGTTTGGAAAGGTAACTGCTATGGCAATGGCATCTATGATGATGTTCTCATTGGCTGCATGCGGCGGGGACAATGCTCCGGCATCAACAAGCGGCACCACAGAGGCGGCTCCCGAAGAAGCTGCTCCTGCAGAAAAAGAAGAGGCTGCTGCTCCTGAGGAAACGGCTCCCGAAGAAGCTGCTCCTGAAGAAACGGAAGAGGCAGCTCCTGAAGAAGCTGCGGCAGCCGGCGGCAATATCGGTGTCTGCATCTATAAGTTTGACGATGCATTTATGACGACCTACCGTAATGCACTTCAGGAAATTCTGGAAGGCAAAGGATATACGGTAACCTTTATGGACGGCAAGAACGATCAGGCTGAACAGAACAACCAGATCAATAACTTCATCGCACAGGGCGTTGATGCGCTGATCATCAACCCGGTTATGACTTCTGCGGCAGATCAGATCATTGCTACCGTAAAAGATGCAGGAGTTCCTACCGTACTTATCAACCGTGAACCTACCGCAGATCAGATGAGCGCATACGATAAGCTGGTATATGTAGGATGTGATGCACGTCAGTCCGGAACCATGCAGGGCGAACTGATTCTGGATACCGAAAACAAGGGCGATATCAACGGCGACGGCAAGATTTCCTATATCATGATCCAAGGTGACCCTGAAAACGTAGATGCGCAGTACCGTACGGAATATTCCGTAAAAGCACTTACCGATGCAGGCATGGAAGTAGAAGAACTTGACTTGCAGCGCGGCGACTGGGATCGTAACAGAGGACAGGAAATCGCACAGAATGCTTTGGCAAAATTCGGCGAAGACATCGAAGTAGTATTCTGCAACAATGATGATATGGCAATCGGCGCACTTCAGGCAATTCAGGCAGCAGGCCGTACCGTAAACGAAGACATCTATCTGGTAGGCGTTGACGCTTTGGACGCAGCTCTGAATGAAGTGGCAAACGGCAACATGACAGGTACCGTACTGAACGATGCAAACGGTCAGGCAGCAGGAGCTGTTGAAGCTATGGAAGCACTGTTAGGCGGAAAGACTTATGCAGCCGGCGAACAGTCCATCTATGTAGATTATGTAAAAGTTACTCCGGATAACGTAGCTGACTTCCAGTAATCAAAATGTTTCCAGAATAGTTAAGAAGATTTCACTGACCGGGAAGTGCGTGTGCATTGGCGCACGCACTTCCTGCTTCATGAGCAAATTCCCATAAAGCAGCAAACAGAAGCCGCACGGGCGGTCGGAAAGGCATTCTGAAAGTCCGCAGATATGGGTAAATGGTAAAAAGGTACCGGCACGTTGATAGCTGGCAAACGGCATGCTTTTTTTCAGCCGCCGGGTTTGTCTGAATATCAACATGCCAGTACCAATATGGGATCCGGCTGGAATTCTCAGAAAAATGATAAAGGAGGTATTCAAATTGTCAGAGTATCGTTTGGAAATGCACAATGTCGTAAAGACGTTTCCGGGTGTCAAGGCACTGAACGGCGCACAGTTAAATCTGCGTCCGGGCACGGTTCATGCCTTGATGGGTGAAAACGGAGCCGGAAAGTCTACCCTGATGAAGTGCATGTTCGGTATTTACCACATGGACGAGGGGGAAGTAATTTATGAAGGGGAAAAAGTTCAGATTAAAGGACCGTTGGATGCCTTAAACCGTGGGATTGCCATGGTGCATCAGGAACTGCAGCCGATTCCGGAAAGAAGCATCGGCGAAAACATTTATGTAGGGCGTTATCCGCTGAAAAAAATGGGTCCCCTGTCGGTCATTGACCATGACAGAATGTATGAGGATGCCGCAAGGGTATTGGAAGAGGTTCATCTGAATTTTGACCCGCGGGCAAAATTGGGCAGTCTTTCCGTATCTCAGATGCAGCTGGTGGAAATTGCCAAGGCGGTTTCCGCAGACTGTAAAGTGCTGATTTTGGATGAGCCAACATCATCCCTGACGGCAGCTGAGGTAGAGGCACTGTTCACCATTATAAACGAACTGAGAGGCAAAGGTGTATCCATTGTCTACATCAGCCATAAGATGGATGAAATATTGCGTATCAGCGATGAAGTGACCATTATGAGAGACGGCCAGTACATCGGCACATGGTCGGCCAAGAAACTGACCACGGACTTTATCATTACTAAAATGGTTGGACGTGAGCTTTCCGAACTCTATCCGAACCGTGAAAACAAACCGGGAGAAATTGTTTTCGAAGTGGAGGATTTCACTTCCATCAATCCCAAGAGTTTCCGCCATGCTTCTTTCCAGCTGCGGAAAGGAGAAATCTTGGGAGTGGCAGGACTGGTAGGCGCCCAGCGTACGGAACTTATGGAAGGGCTGTTCGGGCTCCGCAGCCATATATCCGGCAAGATTACATATAACGGGCAGGAACTGAAAATCACCCAGCCGAAAGATGCCATCAATAACGGCATAGCCATGCTGACGGAAGACCGTCGTGCCACCGGTATTTTGGGCGTGCTTTCCATTGCGGACAATGTCTCCATTGCCTCGCTGAATCAATATCTGATCGGAGGCGTAATGCTGGATGACGCAAAGATTGAGAATCTGGTGAAGGAAAACGTGGCGAAGCTTTCCATCAAGACACCGTCTTCCAAGACGCAGATTCAGTCGCTTTCCGGCGGCAATCAGCAAAAGGTGCTGATCAGCCGGTGGCTGGCCAATAATCCGGATATCTTCATTATGGATGAACCTACGCGAGGCATTGACGTAGGCGCCAAATATGAGATTTACTGCATTATCGCCGAGATGGCAAAACAGGGTAAGAGCATCATTATGATTTCTTCCGAAATGAGTGAGCTCATCGGCATGTCGGACCGCATTATGGTTATGTGCGACGGACGGGTGACAGGGTTCATAGACGGGCAAGAGGCAAATCAGGAAAATATTATGGCTCTGGCAACCCAGTTTGAATAAGGAGGGAGAACTTTATTATGGCAAAATCATTTAATTTCAAAAAATTCATATCCAACAATGCGATTATTATTCTGATTGTGTTGTTGGCCATCCTGACAGGAGTTACGACAAAAAACTTTTTCACCATAAATAACTTCAAAAACTTGGTAGTGAATGTATCCCCCAGATTTATTATAGCCTGCGGTGTTTCCGGCTGTCTGATCACCAAAGGAACGGATCTTTCCGCCGGACGTGCGGTAGGCTTGGCGGCATGTCTTTCCGCCATGCTGCTGCAGAGTCTGGACTATTCTGCCCGCATGCTGCCTTGGATGCCGGATATCCCGTGGCCGTTGGCATTGATTATTGTCATGGTCATCATGGGATGCTTCGGCGGCGTCAACGGCGTTGTAGTTTCCATGCTGAAAGTACCTCCTTTCATCGCTACATTGGGCATGCAGACAATTATTTACGGACTTTGCTCCCTGATAACAAACAACCAGCCTATGGGCGGTTACAAGAAGAGTTATCTGACCGTGGCAAGCGGCTCCTTAGGCCCCATTCCTTACCTGATGATTTTTGCGGTAGTTATCGGCCTGTACTTCTGGTTCTTATACAACAAAACCCGTCACGGCAAATATATGTATGCAATCGGCGGCAATGAAAGTGCGGCACAGGTAGCCGGTGTCAATGTGCGGGCATCACTGATCCGTATTTATATTCTGGCCGGATGCATGTATGCGCTGGCAGGTTTCCTTGTAGGCGCAAAAGCCGGCGGTGCATCTACTGCAACCGGTAACGGATATGAACTGGAAGCTATCGCGGCATGTACCATCGGCGGTGTTTCCGCAAACGGCGGCGTGGGACGTGTAGGCGGTATCCTCGTAGGCGTGCTGGTATTTGAAATATTGAAAATCTGTCTCCAGTTCCTGGGCGTGGATCCTGCATATACATATATTGCGCAAGGTCTTGTAATCGTTATTGCGGTTGCCCTTGACTTGAGGAAGTACCTCCAGAAGAAATAATATATTTAAAAAAGACAAATAATCGGAGTGTGTCTGAAAAACATCGAAACATAGCATTTTTATGGCCGAAAAAGTTCAGACACACTCCGAAAATATATTCGGCAGGAAAAAGGAAAGAGAAAGGAATGTCATTCATGGCAGAAAAGCAAAAAATTCCATCCATGGGCACAAAAGCTTCCGAAAAAACAAGTTCGGAAATAGCGGAAGAGGAATTCAAAGAAAAACAAGTTTCAAAAAATGAAACCCCAAAAGAAGAAACGGCGGAAACGGCAGAATCAATTTCTGAGGCGGCGGAACAGAACAAAAATGCGTCCCAGTCCAGTGCATTTGAAGGAATCTATGACCGCCTGCCCGACATTTCCATACGTTCCTTGGACCGTTTTATCCTGCTGTGCATCATTGGCTTGGCGGCAGTCATCCTAATCGGAATACTAAAGGCTAATCATATATTATGATCCGCCATGACGCAGAAGGCAGAGCCGAAATCCCGCTTATCTCATGCCGATAAAATAATGCATAAACTCCGGTTTTTAATTCCAATAGTATTTCTGAGTGTACACCATATTTTAATGCCGCATAAGCTCAGGCCTATAACTTGAATGTAATTTCTGAATGCCCAATAACGCTTGACAGCCGCTCTCCCCCTCTATAAAGTAAATAATAGATATGAAAGCCAGTGAAATAAAAACGAAGAAGAAAGGAGCAGGACAATGATATTTGACAACATAAAAAATGCGGAAAGATATTTAGGCATCAGCCCGAATCTGGATAAAGCGCTTCGGTACATGATGGATACCGATCTGTCATCATTGGAAGACGGCAGGCATGTCATTGACGGTGAGAATGTCTTTGTCAATGTTATGCATGCAGCTACACAGGCGGAAAAAGAAGAATATGAGTTCCATGAGAAATACTATGATATTCAGATTGACTTAGAAGGGGCAGAGGATGTCCGGTTTGCGACGGAATATCAGGAAATTACGAAGCCTTATAAAGAGGAGGCAGACATTGGCTTCGGAACTTGCCGCTGTGAGGCGCTTTGCCATTTGGGGACAGGAAAATTCGTAATCTGTGAGCCGACGGAACCTCATCTGCCCGGAGTTGCCGTAGGAGGCAGGGAAGAACAGATTCGGAAAGCAGTGATAAAAGTACGGAGATAAAATACAACGGTAAGGGAGGGAACTATGAGGATAGCAGTAGTAGATGTGGGAGGAACCAGCATAAAGTCGGGAATGTGGGAAGATGGCACGATAAAGGATGTCCGTGAGACCGATACCAATGCCAAACTTGGAGGCGTGCATGTGATGCAGACCGTCATAGGGATACTGAAGGGATATGAAGACTTTCAGGCTGTCGGCATCAGTACTGCCGGGCAGGTGGATACGGAAAAGGGCATGATATTATATGCCAACGAAAATATTCCCGGATATACGGGAACAAAGATCAGAGAAAACATTGAGAGTGTATTCCATGTCCCTGCCGCAGTGCGCAATGATGTAAATAGTGCGGCGGCAGGCGAGGCATTCTGCGGCGCAGGCAGGGAACAGAAAGATTTTCTATGCCTGACGTATGGAACAGGGGTCGGCGGAGCCATTGTCATCGATGGGGAAGTCTACAACGGCTTCGGCTATTCGGCGGGGGAATTCGGCGGAATCGTGACCCATCCGGAAGACCGGGTGCCGGAAAAGGATCTGTTCAGCGGATGTTATGAACGTTATGCTTCCACCACGGCGTTAGTGCAGCGTGTTTCCGGCCGGTTTCCGGAATTGAAAAACGGACGGGAAATATTTGCAAAGAAAGATGATCCCGAAGTAAAGGAACTGATCGGGCAATGGATAGACGAAATTGTCTATGGGCTGATAACGCTTGTGCATATATTCAACCCGGGGATGATTATTCTTGGCGGAGGGATTATGGAGCAGGATTATGTAGTCGGAAGAGTGCGGGAGCAATTGGAAAAGCATATCATGCCTTCCTTCCGGAATGTGAAAATCGTACAGGCACAACTGGGAAATATGGCGGGGATGCTGGGAGCCGCACAGGCTGCACAAAGAGAATATGAGAAACGGCAATAGACATCGGAAGAGAGGCTGCCTGCAAAGAAAAGGCAGTCTCTTTTTTATTAAATTTTTTTAAATAAAAAAAGAAATCATAAACAGGAATTTGTTGAGAAAATATAAAAATCAGCGATTTTAGAGTAGATAATATAAAAGTTGCACAAATCAAAGGAAAGTACTTCCCACATATCCGCATTCCGTTGAAAACAATTTCAGAGGTGATATAATAGGGACAATAATTGAAATTGTGGAATGAAATGATAGGAAAGGGGTGGTCAGAAAGTGGCAACCAGTAAAGTAGAACAGCTGAAAGGGAAATTAATTGTGTCCTGTCAGGCACTTCCCCATGAACCGTTGCATTCATCATTTATCATGGGAAGAATGGCATTGGCTGCAAAAGAAGGCGGCGCAATGGGCATTCGTGCAAACACAAAAGAGGACATCAAGGAAATCCAGTCACAAGTGGACTTGCCGGTTATAGGTATCGTTAAACGTGATTATGAAGACAGCAAGGTATACATAACGCCCACTATGAAGGAAATCGACGAACTGATGGAAGTAAAACCCGAGATTATCGCGGTGGATGCCACAGGTGCTTTACGTCCCGGAGGCCTGTCTTTGGATGATTTTTTCCGGCAGGCAAAGGAAAAATATCCGGAGCAGCTATGGATGGCAGACTGCTCTACGGTAGAGGAAGCTTTGCATGCGGATGAATTGGGATTTGACTTTATCGGCACAACAATGGTGGGATATACCGAGCAGAGCAGGAACGATAAGATTGAAGCCAATGATTTTGAAATTATCCGGAAAATTGTAGCAAGCGCAAAACATAAGGTAATCGCGGAAGGCAATATCAACACGCCGGAAAAAGCAAAGCGCGTGGTTGAACTGGGTGTATTCAGCGTAGTGGTAGGTTCTATCATCACAAGGCCGCAGTTGATAACCAAGTCATTTGCAGAAGCATTGAAATGAAGAGAAGATAGTCGGAAAGTGAGTCAAAAATGAGAAATTTAGATAAGTATAAGGGAGTTATCCCTGCATTTTATGCATGTTATGATAAAGAAGGAAATATCAGTCCGGAGGGTGTCCGTGCACTGACAAAGTATTTTGTGGAAAAGGGAGTCAAAGGAGTTTATGTAAACGGTTCTTCCGGAGAATGCATTTACCAGAGTGTGGAAGACCGTAAGATTGTTTTGGAAAACGTAATGGAAGCAGCCGAAGGAAAACTGACGGTAATAGCCCATGTGGCATGCAATAACACGAAAGACAGTCAAGTGTTAGCGGCTCATGCACAAGATCTCGGCGTAGATGCCATTGCATGTATCCCGCCTATTTATTTCCATCTGCCGGAATACGCGATTGCGGATTATTGGAATGATATCAGCAGCGCGGCTCCCGATACCGATTTTATTATTTACAACATTCCGCAGCTTGCGGGCGTTTCACTGACACAGAGTTTATTTGCGGAAATGAGAAAAAATCCCCGTGTCATCGGCGTAAAGAATTCCTCCATGCCTGTTCAGGACATTCAGATGTTTAAGCAGGCGGCAGGCGATGATTATATAATTTTTAACGGTCCAGACGAACAGTTTATCAGCGGACGTGTCATAGGGGCAGAGGGAGGCATCGGCGGAACCTATGGGGTAATGCCGGAACTGTTCCTCAAAATGGATGAATTGGTAAAAGCCGGGAAGATGGAAGAGGCACGGCAGGTACAGTATGACGCAAATGCCGTTATTTACAAAATGTGTGCCGCTCACGGAAACATGTATGGCGTAATCAAAGAAATCCTCCGTATCAACGAAGGCCTTGAACTGGGAGGGGTACGCAAGCCCTTGGCATCCTTAATTCCGGCGGATATGGTCATCGTGGAAGAAGCGGCTAAAATGATCAAGGACGCGAAAGCGAAGCTGTAGCCGGCCGGCATGCCCAAGTATGCCTGAAACCTCATTTCCGCAGACGGATAAGAAGCAGCCATATGGGGCTGACGGATTTACGGAAATGAATTTCAGGCATCCTCGTGGCGGTTTATGGACAGATCTGCGGAATAAGGCCGGCAAGTTTTTCGGCAAGGCATCGATGCCCGTCAAGGCTTAAATGCATATGATCGTAAGGATACATGCCTACTCCCGGAACGGAAGCGGCATCCAGAAAATGACAGCCTAACCGTTCGGCGATTTTCCGGTAGAGCGGGGCAAGTGCTTTGGATTTTTCAATGCAGCCTTTTCCCATTTCGGGGCCGATTTCGGTTTCATAATAACCTTCCTCTATCGGAGGGGGCGCAACGATAAGCACGTTTGCTTTGTCTTTCCATGCTTCTGTTGTGCGGATTGCTTTGGTAACTAGCCGTTCCATACCTTTGGCAATATTTTCCGGGGTTGCGGAAAAACGCTCTTTCACATCATTGGTGCCAAGCATAATGATCAGCAGATCCAGCGGCTCATGAGTGAGCATGCAGGGATGGATATAAGAATAGCCGCTCAGGCCCTCAAAAAGGGGATCTTCAAAAGAGGTGGTCCTGCCGCTTAAGCCTTCTTCACGCACGAGATAGGCGGAGCCAAGTAAATCGGCCAAAAGGCATGGCCAACGTTCTTTTTCCGAGAAGCGTCCTAAATTAGAAGAGTTATAGCCGTGAGTATTGGAGTCGCCGAAGCAGACAATAGTTTTGGTTGCCGTATTCATAAAATGCCTCCTTTGTTTTTTTCTATCATATCACCAAAGGAGATGAATGAGCAATCAGAATATCCGACAGCAGGGATGATTATGTATAATTATATTAAGTCAATCGTTCCGATTGTAGAATCAAAATATGACAGTTTTACGAATGTAGAGAAAAATATTGCTGATTTTTTTCTCAGTAATCAGCGGGAGATGGATTTCTCGGCACAGAACGTGGCAAAGGAAATATTTGTTTCCGAAGCGTCGCTTTCCAGATTTGCAAAAAAATGCGGTTTTCACGGGTATCGGGAATTTATCTACCAATATGAAAAAACTTTTACCCAGAAAAGCGAGGTTGTGGCAAACAGCACGAGGATGGTACTGAACACATATCAGGAACTTCTCAGCAGGACTTACAGCCTTGTGGACGAGACTCAAATCGCCCGGGTGGTAAAATATCTTTTTGAAACGGAGAGAGTAGTGGCATGCGGGAAGGGGAGTTCCGGGCTTGCAGCCAGCGAGATGGAGAGCCGCTTTATGAGAATCGGCGTGGACATTGATTCCCTGCAGGATACGGACCGGATGCGCATGCAGTCAGTTTTTTTAAATAAAAGAAGCTTAGTCTGCGGGCTGACGCTCAGCGGAGAGACAAGAGAAGTGCTGTATCTTCTGAAGGAAGCTCACAAAAAGGGCGCAAAAACAGTGATTATCACTGCCAATGACAAAAATATGTATGCGGATTTCTGCAGTGAAGTAGTTTTGGTGGCGTCACTGAATCATCTGAATCATGGAAATGTCATATCGCCGCAGTTTCCGCTTCTTGTAATGCTTGACATTATTTATAATTATTATGTCAGCCATGAAAAGTACGGCAAAGCAGAACTATATGACGATACTCTGCGGGCATTGGAATCGGGGAATTCCCGCATTCCGAATTATTTGCAGGCAGATTAAGAAGACGGCAAAAGGAGCGGAGGAAATGTGGCAGGATATTTTTAACCCGGAAAATTTGTTTTTCAGGACGCTTTCCAAAGGAGTGGACTTGGTGGGGCTTTCGCTATTATGGCTTCTGCTCTGTATCCCGGTCATCACCATCGGGCCGGCGACGGCAGCCTTATATTATACGGTCGTAAAAGTTTTCCGTTACCGGAAGGACGAAGCTTTCCGAACATACCTTAAGGCTTTCCGAGACAATCTGAGGCAGGGTATATCCGTTACATTGGTTTGCATACCGGCGGCAGTTTTTCTGGCATGGGGCTATAATGTGATGGCAAATAATATTTCCACCCCGGCAGGAGTCGTCATGTACATGGCATATTATATAGTGCTGCTTGTGCCGGCAGCGATCTTCTGCTATATCTTTCCCTTAATGGGGAGATTTGAATTTCAGACAAAGGCTTTATACCGCACCGCCTTTATTATGGCTTTCCGCCATCTGCCTTCCACGGTAATTGTCGTTATGCTGACGGTTGAAATGGCGGTATATACTATAGAAAAATGGTGGCCGGTATTGATTACGCCGGTACTTACCGTACTCTTGTCCTCTTTGTTTCTGGAACGTATTTTCCCGAAGTATTTAAGCGAGGAAGAGACGGAAAAGTTTGGTTTTTGCAGGTAGGCCTTACGGATCATAAAGGATCCGGTAATTATAAGTTTACCTGAAAAAATAAATTAAAGAAAAGGAGAAAAAATATGAAAAAAATGTCAAAAAAATTTTTGGCTCTTGGTCTTTCGCTGATTATGGTGCTGTCCATGGCAGCATGCGGCAACAGTTCTGACAGCCAACAGCCAGCAAGCCAGCCGGCACAGGAATCCGAGCCGGCAAAAGAAGAAACGCCGGAAGCGGCTCCGTCAGAAGACGCTTCCGATGCTGAAGCAGAAAGCACAGGCGATGCGGCAGGCGCGGATCAGAACGCATCCATCACCCTTTGGACATATCCCATCGGGAACTGGGGAGATTCCGCAACGGTTGACAGCCTGATTGCAAGCTTTAACCAGCAGTATCCCGGAATCAGCGTAACCGTGGAATATCTGGACTACACCAACGGCGACGATCAGGTAAATACGGCTATTGAGGGCGGTCAGGCTCCCGATATCGTAATGGAAGGGCCGGAACGTCTGGTAGCTAACTGGGGATCCAGAGGACTGATGGTTGACTTGTCGGATCTTTTCGCAACGGAAGCAGGCGGTGAGATTTACGATTCCGTAGAGTCGGCCTGCAAGTCACCCGACGGAAAATATTATGAATACCCTCTCTGCATGGTAGCACATTGCATGGCTATCAATCAGACTATGTTTGAGGCAGCCGATGCTATGCAGTATCTGGACGCGGAGAACCATACATGGACTACTGAGAACTTCTTAAAGGCAGTTCAGGCCGTATATGATTCCGGTCAGGAAAACGTAGCAGCTATTTACTGCTCCGGTCAGGGCGGCGATCAGGGAACAAGGGCTATCATCAACAACTTGTACAGCAGTACATTCACAAATGCGGAACACACCGCTTATACGGCAGATACACCGGAAAACATTAAGGCTCTGGAAACTCTGTATGCGCAGGACGGCATTAACTTTGATGCTTCCATCAACGGCGGCGAAGAAATTACTCTGTTCCGCAACGGAACATTGGCAATGTCTTTCTGCTGGAATGCTGCACAGCAGACCAATGCTGACAATTCAGCGGCAGGCACTACAAACAACGGCGATACCATCCTCCCGATGCTGTTCCCTTCCGATGACGGAAAGACAGAACTTTGCGGCGGTATTTGGGGCTTCGGCGTATTTGACAACGGCGACCAGGCTAAGATTGACGCAGCGAAGACATTTATCGACTTCATCTGCAACAATCCGGATCAGGTAAAAGAAAGCGTAAAAGCTTCCACATATTTCCCGGTACGTCCTACTCTGACAGGAATTTATGACGGAATGGAAATTGCCGATACTATGGATGTATTCTCTACATACTTCATGCCTTCCATGGGCGACTATTATCAGGTAGTTCCCGGTTGGGCAGAAGCGCGTACGGAATGGTGGAACATGCTGCAGCGCATCGGCACAGGCGGAGATGTGGCTACGGAAGTTTCCACTTTTGTGACAAATGCGAATACAGCTGCAAATGCAGGCAACTAATGAGTGATTCCCGCTGGCGGCAGCAGGGCAGTAAATTCTCCCTGCCGCTGCCGCGAAACTCTATGTATGGATGGGAGAGACATTCCCTTCCCACATAAAACAAATCAAAGAGAGGGGTGTTATTCATGGCAAAATCATCCAACATGACAAGCAGAAGTAAAGCGTTGGTGCGTCGGGAAACACGTTCGGCTTATCTTTTTCTTCTGCCGAATATGATATTCTTTATAGGATTTGTTATAATCCCTATGATTCTTTGTATTTATACTAGTTTTTTTGACTCCACAATGGGAAAAGATGCGAAGGATGTTTTTATAGGTTTCCAAAATTATATTGAATTGTGGAAAGATCCGATTTTTGTCCGTTCTTTGAAAAATACGTTTGTTATTGTAATTGTGTCGGTGCCTGTGGTGTGCATCTTTTCATTATGGGTATCCGCTCTTATTTATAAACTGAAAGGCCCTATTCTCTCTACTTTCCGTTGTGTGTTCTATCTGCCGGTGGTAACCGGTTCAGTAGCGGTAACCGTAGTTTGGAAATGGATGTTCAATAACTATTATGGTATTTTCAATTACGTCGGAAAAGGATTAGGGCTGGTTGATAAGAATATTAACTGGCTGGGAGATGAAAAATACGCCTTATGGTGCATTATCCTCATTCTGCTTACGACTTCGGTAGGGCAGCCCATTGTGCTTTATGTATCTGCTCTCGGAAACGTGGATACTTCTCTGGTGGAAGCATCCGAGGTAGATGGGGCTACAAACCTGCAGCAGTTTTGGAAAATCAAATGGCCGCTTATCATGCCGACCACATTATATATTTTGGTCATCACCACGATTAACAGTTTCCAGTGCTTTGCGCTGATTCAGCTGCTGACCTCCGGTGGGCCGAACCATAGTACGGATACTGTTATGTATTATATTTACTATACAGCATTTAAGCTTTACCGTTATGGCTATGGAAACGCAATGGGCGTAGTTCTTGCAATCTTCATTGCACTCCTTTCCGCTGTACAGTTCAAGCTGGCTAAGGAAAAATAGGAGGTGAAAGTATGAATTCAGGTGTTAAACGAACAAGCGTATATAAAATCGTAACAATGATTATATTGGTTATTCTTGCAATCCTGTTTGCTTTTCCTCTGTACTGGATTGTCACGGGTGCCTTTAAGACAGCGGCATCCATTAATGCAACTACTCCGGATTGGTTTCCGAAAGAATGGGTAATGGACAATTTCAAAAAATTGTTCAGCCGTCAGACGGCTCCTCTGTGGGAACTGGCAGTACCTTTTGGCAGCAAGTTTTCGGCGGACGGAAAACCTATTGTTTTCTTCGCAGGCCCCGTAGTGCCCGCAGCCATCCGCTGGCTCGTCAATACAGTGTTCATGTCAGTCATGGCAATGGTGCTCACTTGCATTACCGCCGCCATGGCAGGATACGCATTGGCGAAAAAAAGATTCCGCGGACAGCAGCTACTGTTTACACTGATTGTTTGCGCAATGGCATTGCCGAAACAGGTTATCCTGATTCCGCTGCTCCGAGAAATGTCCGCATTATCTTTATACAATACGATATGGGCTGTTATCTTCCCTACCGTAGGATGGCCCTTCGGCGTATTCCTAATGAAGCAGTTTTCGGAAGGCGTTCCCGGGGAGATGTTAGAAGCAGCGAGGATTGACGGCGCAGGGGAAGCGAAGACCTTTATCGACATTGTACTGCCGATGATTAAGCCAGGCATCGGCGCACTGGCAATCTTCACATTCATCAACAGCTGGAATGATTACTTCATGCAGTTGATTATGTTAAACAGCACAAGCAAGCTGACCATTTCCCTTGGTATCGCAAAGCTTCAGGCAGAGAACTCCACGGATTTCGGTCTGATTATGGCCGGCGCCTCATTGGCGGCAATCCCGATCATAGCCATATTCATTGCCTTCCAGAAATACTTTACGCAAGGAATCGCAATGGGAGCCGTGAAAGGATGACAAAATATCAATTCCCAAATACCTGACAGTTTACTGTCAGGTATTTTTATATGCCGCCCTTAAAATATTTTTGGAAACAGGGCGTAAAGGTAAACTCATACGCCATCATTCCGCCTCCAATTTGTCAAACAGGGCATCCACGTTATCAAAGCCAAACTGCTCCCCGGATGCGATTTTTGCTTTTATCCCGAGTTCTTTCATAATACCGAGAATGTACTGCATGGATTTCATTCTGAAAAAGGAACTCCGGCAGGTCATTGACTGGAGCCGGGTGGATAAGAAGGACTATCTGCTAACGATGGAGCGCAGTCCTGTCAAGGATTTGGAAATCAAAAATAGAACCGACACACAGCACCGGATATTATATCATTGTCATAAGGACCGTCGGAAAACGCCGGCACTTAGTGAGGTACAACTCTGCCTACGGCAGAGTTCGAACTTAGTGCCGCTGCGTTTGACGCCGAGCGAGAGCGCGTCCTTAGGGCAATGATATAATATCCGGCGCGTCCTGCCCGCCACGTCCTGCCAAGCACATCCCCCCAAAACCGAAACTTGCCTTCCATACAAATTTTCTTTGGACAACCCCAAAAGAGTATGCTATAATTTTCATACCATAAAATGAAATTCTGATAAACGAAGCGGAAAGGAATGATATAAGGCATGGAACATTATTATCAGCCGGAAATCGAATGTGCATCCCGGGAGCAAATCCGGGCTTGGCAGGATGAGAGACTGGCTAAAACAGTAAAACGGGTTTATGAAAACGTTGATTTTTACAGGAAAAAGATGGATGAAGCTGGAATCCGGCCGGAAGACATCCATTCTGCAGACGACTTACATAAACTGCCGTTTTTGACAAAAGACGATCTGAGAGAAGCATATCCTTACGGACTGCTGGCCGCACCGCTGAGTGACTGTGTCAGGATTCAGTCCACCAGCGGAACCACCGGACGCAGGGTGGTGGCTTTTTATACACAGCATGACTTAGATTTATGGGAAGAATGCTGCGCACGGGCAATCGCGGCTGCCGGCGGCACGAAAGATGATGTAGTGCATGTCAGTTACGGATACGGACTGTTTACCGGAGGACCCGGACTGAACGGCGGTTCCCATAAAATCGGTTCCCTGACGCTGCCCATGTCGTCCGGAAATACGGAACGTCAGATTCAATTTATGTGTGACTTAGGTTCCACAATTCTATGCTGTACGCCTTCTTACGCGGCTTATCTGGCGGAGTCCATCCGGGAGAGAGGGCTGCAGGATAAGATTCAGCTGAAAGCGGGAATATTCGGCGCAGAAGCTTGGACAGAGGAAATGCGCCATGATATCGAAGAAAAACTGGGGATTAAGGCATATGACATATACGGGCTGACAGAAATATCCGGACCCGGCGTATCTTTTGAATGCAGCGCACAGACCGGGATGCATGTAAATGAAGATCATTTCATTGCGGAGGTGATCAATCCGAAAACAGGGGAGGTTCTTCCTGACGGTGAAAAAGGGGAACTGGTATTTACCAGCATCACAAAAGAAGCATTTCCCCTCATCCGCTATAGGACCCGAGACATCTGCATCCTCAGCCATGAAAAGTGTTCCTGCGGCCGTACCCATGTGAAAATGACCAAGCCGTTAGGGCGGAGCGATGACATGCTTATTGTCAAAGGGGTAAATGTATTCCCGTCACAGATTGAGACGGTATTGCTGAACCAAGGTTATCCGGCTAATTATCAGATTATTGTGGATCGTCATAATAACAGCGATACGATTGAAGTACAGGTTGAGATGACACAGGAAATGTTCTCGGACAATGCCGGCATTGTGTCCGAAAGGGAGAAGAAATTGGTAGATGCGCTGAAGGCTATGCTTGGTATTTTTGTGAAAGTGAAGCTTGTGAACCCGAAGGCAATTACAAGGAGCGAAGGTAAGGCAGTCCGTGTCATTGACCGGAGAAACTTATATAAAGGTTAGCAGGCAATGCAGAAGCATCCGGATAGGAGGAGTTTATGACAGTAAAACAAATTTCTGTATTTGTAGAAAATAAGGCAGGAAAGCTGGCGGAACTGACGGAATACCTGCATCGGCAGGATATAGACATGCGTGCCCTGTCCATTGCGGAAACACAGGACTTCGGCATTGTGCGGATGATTGTGGATGATGCATATAAGACATCTTGCATTTTAAAAGAAGCAGGCTATGTGGTTTCCATCACCCCTGTGCTGGCAGTGGAAATGCCTGACGAGCCGGGAAGCCTGTTCCGGATCTTGCAGACATTGGGGGAAGGCGGCATTAACCTGGAATATATGTACGCATTTCTGACCCGGAAAGAAGCCACAGCCTATATGGTGCTCCGGGTAGAGGACAATGAAAAGGCGGCGGAAGTTCTGAACAGAAAAGGGATTCATACAGTTTCCCAAGATATAATTTCTAACTTGTAAATACTCAATGTCATGATGCTGGGGTCAAAAGCCCTCGAAATAGAACCTTGAAAATTTAATATTTTACAGTAAATACAAGCATTTCATCGCTTTATAAGTTATAATAGTAATAACTTCTGAAAGGTGGTATGTTCTATGTCTTTTAAAACAAATGATTATCAGCAATTATCATTAGATGATAGTTTTATGGCTCTTACTGAACGCGAAAGAAAAGCTTTGGAAAAATCATGGGCGAAGATTTTTGCTGATGAAATTTTTCCATCTATAGATGAGGAACGCTTTTCTGTCCTGTACTGTGATAAGGCATCCAGACCTAATACACCTGTAAACGTTATTATCGGTGCGCTCATCATCAAGGAGCTTTTTGACTATTCTGATGATGAGATCGTTGAGAACC
>CAJUIM010000010.1 GCA_910586275.1 uncultured Lachnospiraceae bacterium
GGAAAACCGGGACAGGCGCTCCCGCTGCCGCCGTCCCGCAAAAAAATCCCTCCCGCGCGTCCGCCTCTCAACACAACATTCAGGCTGAACTGTTACGATTTTATCGTCTGCTTAAAATCAGTTCATTTACAATTTTAGCACTTTGTGGTATATTATGAACGGGTATACGAGGTCGGTATGCCCGTTTTGTCATATAAACATACCGAATATTACATATATCAAAGCACAAGAAGACAAAGGAGAATAAAAGTGGCAGAATTAACGCCTATGATGCAGCAATACATGGAGACTAAGAAGGAATACAAAGACTGTATTCTTTTTTACCGGCTGGGTGATTTCTATGAGATGTTTTTTGAAGATGCCCTGACCGCATCCAGGGAACTGGAAATCACACTGACCGGCAAGAACTGCGGGCAGGAGGAGCGGGCGCCCATGTGCGGAATTCCGTATCATGCCGTGGACAGCTATCTGACAAAGCTTGTTTCCAAAGGCTATAAAGTGGCCATCTGCGAACAGGTAGAAGACCCGAAACTGGCGAAAGGGCTGGTTAAGCGGGAGGTTGTCCGCATTGTGACGCCGGGCACAAACCTAAATGTGCAGTCGCTGGAAGAAACAAAAAATAATTATTTGATGAGCATTGCTTATATGTCCAATAAAATCGGTCTTTCCGTTGCCGATGTGACTACCGGCGACTATTACCTGACGGAAGTGGAAGACGGGCGGAAACTGATGGACGAGATAAACAAATATATGCCTTCCGAGGTAATCTGCAACGATGCCTTTCTTGTCAGCGGAATTGACACGGAGGATATGAGAAACAGGCTGAAAATTGCGGTAAATGCGGCGGAAGCCCATTATTTTGACGAGGATGCCTGCCGGAAGTGCCTGATGAAGCATTTTCATGTGCAGGTATTGACCGGTCTGGGCATTGAGGATTTTCCTACCGGGATGATTGCGGCGGGAGCCTTGCTTCAATATTTATATGAGACGCAGAAAAATTCTTCTCTGGCTCATTTTACTCATTTATATCCGTATCTGACGAACAAATATATGTTGTTGGACAGTTCCAGCAGAAGGAATCTGGAATTGACGGAAACACTCCGGGAAAAGCAAAAAAGAGGTTCCCTCCTTTGGGTTCTGGACAAAACAAAGACTGCCATGGGCGCAAGAACATTGCGCAGCTACATAGAGCAGCCTTTAATTGACAGAACAGAAATTGCAAGACGGCAGGATGCCATTGAGGTTTTATGCGGACATTCCGTCGCAAGGGATGAAATCAGGGAGTATCTGAATCCTGTGTATGACTTAGAGCGGCTGCTTGGAAAAGTCAGCTATAAAACGGCCAATCCCAGAGACTTAATTGCATTCAGAAATTCCTTGGAAATGCTGCCCCACATTAAGACGGTGCTAGGGGAACTGGAAGGAGGGCTGGTTTCCGACATTAACCGGGATATCGATTCTTTGGAGGATATTTATTCCCTGATTGACCATGCGATTGTGGAAGATCCTCCCATTACCATCCGGGAGGGAGGCATTATCCAGGAAGGGTTCGATGAAACCATTGACAATCTGCGCCATGCCAAGACAGAGGGAAAAAACTGGCTGGCTGCTTTGGAGGAAGAGGACAGGGAACGGACGGGAATTAAAAATCTCCGCATAAAATTCAACAAAGTATTCGGCTATTACTTTGAAGTGACGAATTCCTACCTGAATCTTGTTCCGGAAGATTATATCAGAAAGCAGACACTGACCAATGCGGAGCGTTTCACGACTCCCCGTTTAAAAGAACTGGAAGATACGATACTGAATGCAGAGGACAAGCTGTATTCCTTGGAATATGACATGTTCTGCAAAATCCGGGACAGCATTGCCGCGGAAACCGAACGTATCCAGAGAACGGCAAAAGCAGTCGCCGCGTTAGATGTTTTCGCCTCTTTGTCGCTGGTGGCAGAACGTAATCAGTATGTGCGGCCGAAGATAAACGAAAAGGGCCTTATCCATATAAAAAACGGCAGGCATCCCGTAGTGGAAAAGGTTATTGCTCACGATATGTTCATTGCCAATGACACTTATCTGGATAACAATAAAAACTGTATTGCGGTGATTACCGGGCCGAATATGGCGGGAAAATCCACATATATGCGCCAGACAGCCTTGATTGTGCTGATGGCGCAGATTGGCTGCTTTGTGCCGGCTTCGGAAGCGGATATCTGCATTGTGGACCGTATTTTTACAAGGGTCGGAGCCTCCGACGATTTGGCCAGCGGGCAAAGCACGTTTATGGTGGAGATGAACGAAGTGGCAAATATTCTGCGCAATGCCACATCCAAAAGCCTGCTGATATTGGATGAAATCGGAAGAGGAACTTCCACTTTTGACGGTCTCAGCATAGCTTGGGCAGTCATTGAGCATATCAGCAACCGGAAGATTTTGGGGGCAAAGACTTTGTTTGCCACCCATTATCATGAACTGACGGAATTGGAAGGAAAGATGCACAATGTGAACAATTACTGCATCGCCGTAAAAGAAAAAGGCGACGACATTGTTTTCCTGCGCAAAATTATAAAGGGGGGCGCGGATAAAAGCTATGGAATCCAAGTGGCCAGACTGGCCGGCGTTCCCGATATGGTTATAGACCGGGCAAAGGAGATTGTAGAGCAGCTTAGCGATAACGACATTACGGAAAAAGTGCAGAGCATTGCCATTGACAATAAGGCGGATAAAAAGAGCCATGTGAAAAAATATGATGAGGTGGACTTGGAACAGATTTCTCTGTTTGACACAGTCAGCGATGAAGATGTGCTGAAAGAATTGGTGGAAATAGATGTGACAAATCTGACGCCGCTGGATGCGCTGAATACATTGTACCGCCTGCAGAATAAACTGAAGAACCGTTGGAGCGGGTAAGAAAACACGGCAGGGGCAGGGATATACGGGGTTTGGCCGACATCATATAAGATATCAGCCGAAGCAGGAAGGATGGAAAAATGGCGCAGATTCATGTTTTAAGCAAAGAAACAATCGATCAGATAGCGGCGGGAGAAGTGGTGGAACGTCCTTCCAGCGTCGTAAAGGAATTGCTGGAAAACGCTGTGGATGCAGGAGCCACGGCAGTTACCGTGGAAATACGGGACGGGGGCATTTCCTTAATCCGTGTGACAGACAATGGCTGCGGCATAGAGCCGGCGCAGGTTCCCAATGCCTTTTTAAGGCATGCCACCAGCAAAATCAGCACGGCGGAGGACCTATCCCGTATCAGCAGTCTTGGATTCCGCGGGGAGGCTCTGTCCAGCATTGCCGCGGTGGCACGATTGGAGCTGATTACGAAGATACAGGGAGAACTGACCGGAATCCGATACCGCATAGAGGGCGGGGAGGAAATCGAAACGGAAGAGGTAGGTGCCCCGGACGGAACCACATTCCTTGTAAGGAACCTGTTTTTCAACACGCCGGTGCGGAAGAAATTTTTAAAGCAGCCGCAGACGGAAGGGGGATATATTTCGGATTTAATGGAGCATATGGCATTGGCCAATCCCAATGTGTCTTTTCAATATATCAATAACGGGCAGGCCCGCTTCCATACATCGGGAAACGGGGATCTGCAGGAGATTATTTACCGGATTTATGGGCGGGATATTGCAGCCGCACTGATTCCCGTCGACGTGGAAGAGAATGGCATCCGCATGTGGGGATTTCTGGGAAAGCCGGAAATTAACCGTGCCAACAGAAATTTTGAGATTTATTTCGTGAACGGACGTTATGTGAAAAGCATTTTAATCGGCAAAGCCATAGAAGAGGGATACCGGAAATATGTGATGCAGCATAAGTTTCCCTTTGCCGTACTGCATTTCCGGATAAATGCGGAAGATATTGACGTAAATGTACATCCTACCAAAATGGAAGTCCGATTTACCGATCAGCCCGGAATTTTTCATTTTATCTCCAGTCAAATCGGGCAGGCGCTGCACCGGAAAGAACTGATACCGGAAGTGACGCTGACAGAGGCGGACGGAAAAAAAGCTGCGGAAAAGGAAAAAAAGCTTTCCGCCGGGACGCTGCCGGAGCCTTTTGAAGTCCGCAGAGCAGCCAAGGAATCGGCGGCGGAAGCAGAGAATACAGAAAACATAGAAACGGCAGAGAAAGGCGAAAGCGTACACGCAAAGAGTGCGGAAAATATAGAAATTGCAGAGAAGGGCGGAAGCGTACAGGCAAAGAGTGCGGAAAATATAGGAATTGCAGAGAAGGGCGGAAGCATACAGGCAAAGAGTGCGGAAAATATAGGAATTGCAGAAAAAAACGGAAGCGTACAGACGAAAAGAACGGAAAATATAAAAACGGAAGAAAAAGCAGAAAGCATACAGGCAGCAGAAAGAACAGGAAACGGAACGGCAGATTATGCGGCAGGATTCAAAAGCAGCGAAAACTCCGGGACGTATACGACGGGAATGCATGTGGCAGAAGGAGCGGTTTACGGCACTGCCGTTTCTGCTCAGTCCGAAGAATTTAAGCCTTTGGAACACTTTTCAGCAAAACCGGAGCCGGCGGGGGAACTTCCCGGGGAAGAGGTATTTTTTGTCGATAACCGAATTTTGCCGGAAAAAGGGGAAGTTTCCCGAACACCGGAAAAAATGCAGGATGTCCTGCAAAACAATATGCCGCCAAGAATATTCGGCATGGGAACTGCCGCCAAGGGCGCCGGAAATGCCGCAAATCATGCAAATGTGCTGAAAGCCTCAGAGCATATTTTTGTCGAAAAGCCGGTGCAGCTGGACTTCTTCGAGGAAAAAATGCTGACAAAGGAAGCGAAAGATGAGTACCATATTTTAGGTCAGGTTTTCGATACTTACTGGCTGGTTGCTTTTCATGACAAGCTTTTTATCATTGACCAGCATGCCGCCCATGAAAAAGTAAAATACGAAAGCTTCATGAAGCAGCTGCAGGAGAGCAGCATAGAATCCCAGATGCTGAACCCGCCGGTTATCGTTACGCTGACGGGTAAAGAAGAAACGGTGCTGAAGGAATCCATGGCCGTATTTTTATCCATGGGATTTGAAATAGAGTCCTTCGGCGGGAACGAATATGCTTTACGCAGCGTGCCTGCCGAACTGTACGGCTGCAGCGGCAGCGGGCTGTTCACAGAGATGCTGGATGAACTGTCAGAAGGCACAATGAACGGCGCACCCGGCGTAATCCGTCAGAAAATAGCCACCATGGCGTGTAAAGCTGCCGTGAAGGGGAATACTTCCTTTGACCGTGCCGGCATGGAAGCTTTGATCGACCAGCTGCTGACACTGGAAGATCCTTATCATTGCCCTCATGGAAGACCGACAATTATTTCCATGAGCAAATATGAGATAGAAAAGAAATTTAAGAGAATTGTTTCGTAATCCGAGGGAGCGATATGCAGGAAAAAACAGAAGGACAAAAACCGCTTATCATACTGACAGGGCCCACGGCGGCCGGAAAGACCGCCCTTTCCATACAGCTGGCTAAAGCCGTTGACGGAGAAATCATTTCCGCCGATTCGATGCAGGTCTATCGCCGCATGGATATCGGTTCGGCCAAAATACTGCCGGAAGAGAGGAAGGGCATCCCTCATCATTTAATTGATGTGCTGGAACCCACGCAGGATTTTAATGTAGTGCTTTTCCAACAGATGGCCAAAGAGTCCTTGGACGGCATTTACCGGCGAGGGCGGATACCGATTCTGGCGGGCGGAACCGGATTTTACATTCAGGCCATACTGTATGACATTGATTTCACGGAAAGTGAAGAGGATACTTCTTACCGAAGGCAGCTGGAACGGCTGGCGGAAGAAAAAGGCCCTTCTTTTCTCCATCAGATGCTTCAGGAAGTGGATGAAGCATCGGCACAGGCTATCCATGAGAATAATATGAAGCGGGTAATCCGGGCTTTGGAATTTTATAAATTGACGGGACAGAAGATTTCCAGCCATAATGAGGCGGAGCATCAAAAAGAGGCGGCTTACAATGCCTGCTATTTTGTGCTGACCGACGACAGGGCAAGGCTCTATGAAAAGATTGACCGGCGGGTGGACAAGATGCTGTCGGACGGGCTGGTCGAGGAGGTGGCGGCTCTCAGGAAAGCCGGCTGCACAAAAGATATGGTTTCCATGCAGGGTTTGGGATACAAAGAAATCTTAAGCTTTCTGGACGGCGAGATTTCGTTGGAACGGGCAGTGTATCTGATTAAGAGAGACACCAGGCATTTTGCCAAAAGGCAGCTTACTTGGTTCCGCAGGGAAAAAAATGTAATATGGGCAGATAAAAATGCCTTTGCAGAGGATGAGGAACGGATTTTAGATTTTATGCTGAAAAAAATAAGAGAGGCAGGTATTCCCATAGGAAACGGGAAATAGCCGAAATAAAACAACGGGAAGTATAAGAATAAAAAGAAGCCAAAAAGCAGAAGAAATAAAAGCGGAAGGAACAGCGACAAAAAACAGAGGAAGTAAAAGCGGAAGGAACAGCAGCAAAAGCAGAGGAAGTAAAAGCGGAAGGAACAGCGACAAAAAGCAGAGGAAGTAAAAGCGGAAGGAACAGCGGCAAAAAGCAGAGGAAGTAAAAGCGGAAAGAACAGCAACAAAAGAAGCAGCCGAAACGGAAGAAACAAAATAAACACAAACAGGAAAAAATGCGGAAACAGAGAATAAGGGAGGACGGTATATGGGGCTGTCGGAAATATACCAAGCCATGGGAATCTCACCGGAGGTTCTTTCTTATGGTGAGAGTATTTTGGAAGAACTGAAGGAACGTTTTGAAGAGATTGATAATATTGCGGAATACAATCAGTTAAAAGTCATTCGGGCCATGCAGGAGGCAAAGGTCAGTGAGGCATGCCTTTCGGGAACGACCGGCTACGGTTATAATGATTTGGGCCGGGATACTTTGGAGGAAGTATATGCCCGTATTTTCGGCACGGAAGATGCTTTAGTGCGGCCGCAGATTACATGCGGCACCCATGCCCTGGCCCTTGCGCTGATGAGCAACTTAAGGCCGGGGGATGAACTTCTTTCTCCGGTTGGTAAGCCTTATGATACTTTGGAGGAAGTCATCGGAATCCGGCCTTCCAGAGGCTCCTTGGCAGAATACGGCATTACCTACCGACAGGTGGATTTGCTCCCGGGAGGCGGATTTGACTATGAAAATATAAAACTTGCCATTAACGACCGTACGAAAATGGTCACCATACAGCGTTCCAAAGGATATCAGACAAGACCTACCCTTTCGGTGCAGGCTATCGGGGAGCTGATTTCCTTTATTAAGGGCATCCGGCCGGATATAATCTGTATGGTAGACAATTGTTACGGGGAATTTGTGGAAAGGGAGGAACCTTCTCAGGCAGGGGCTGATATGGTAGTGGGTTCACTGATTAAAAATCCGGGCGGCGGGCTGGCACCTACCGGCGGCTATATCGCCGGCCGGAGAGAATGCATCGAAAATGCGGCCTGCCGCCTGACTTCTCCCGGCCTGGCCAAAGAAGTGGGGGCTTCTCTTGGAATGATGAATTCCTTTTATCAGGGCTTGTTTCTGGCACCTACCGTTACGGCCGGCGCCTTAAAAGGGGCAATCTTTGCAGCCAATATTTATGAACGGTTAGGCTTTGCCGTCATCCCCGACGGACGGGAGCGGCGGCACGACATTATCCAGGCAGTCACTTTCGGTACGCCGGAAGGCGTCATTGCGTTCTGCAAAGGAATCCAGGCAGCAGCGCCGGTAGATAGTTTTGTCACGCCGGAACCTTGGGATATGCCCGGCTATGACAGTCCGGTCATTATGGCGGCGGGTGCCTTTGTATCCGGCTCGTCCATAGAACTGTCGGCAGACGGGCCCATCAAGCCTCCCTATGCGGTATATTTTCAAGGCGGACTGACTTGGGCACATGCGAAATTCGGTATCCTGAGATCATTACAGCAATTGCTGGAGGAAGAGGTGGTGCCGCGGCAGAAGATTGTTTTGCCGAAAAAGGTCGAAAAGTTTTAAAAAAATTAATTGGAAATTTATGTACATGAAATCCGATATATGTTAAGATAGAAATTAGCTATGCGGATAGGAGGCAGTTTATGCGCAATAAAAATACATGGACCTGCTTTTTGCTGATTCTCGCAGGTATTGTGCTGGGTGGCTTTATCGGCAGCCTGTTTCCCGATACATGGGTGAACTACGGACAGACTTTTGGACTGTCCAGCCCTTTTGTTTTAGATTTGGGAATTCTGAGCATTACATTCGGCCTTACCATTAAGATTACCATTGCCAGCATTCTTGGGATACTTTTAGGAATTGCCGTTTACCGTTTTTTATAATGTTTTGTGGACATACTGTTACCGTTGCCCGGAGAAGCAAATGGGAAAGTGTGTAATATGAAAAAATGCAATGAGGGAAGCAGAATAAAAACTGCCGCTATAAAAAACGCCGCCGGAGAGTTTATGGCAGAAGAAGAGATGCCTTATGAAAAGTTTCTGCGGTTAGGCGCCGGCGCATTGACGGAAGCGGAACTTCTGGCAATCATCATACGCACGGGAACCCCTCGATGTACGCCGGTTGAAATCGGGAGACGGATATTGGCTCTGCCTTCTGTAAAGGCGGAGGGACTGAACGGTCTTCATCAAGTATCGATAAAGGAACTGATGGAAATCAACGGCATCGGGGAAGTAAAAGCAGTGAAAATAAAATGTCTGGCGGAACTTTCCATGCGCATGGCAATGGCGGCCGCAAAGAAAAGGCTGCAGTTTCTGAATCCGCCCACAGTGGCAGATTATTATATGGAAAAGCTGCGCCACGAAAGACGGGAGCAAGTGCTCCTTCTGATGCTGGACAACCGGAACTGCCTGTTGCGGGAAGAACTGCTTTCCATTGGGACAGTGACGGTTTCCCTGCTTTCACCGAGAGAAGTTTTTGTGATGGCTCTTAGGGAAAAAGCGGTTCACATTATGCTGCTGCATAACCATCCAAGCGGAAATCCGACGCCCAGCATGGACGATATCGAGGTGACGGAGAGCATAAAGAAAATTGGTCAGATGATAGATATTCCGCTTATAGACCATATTATAATTGGGGATAACAAATATATGAGCTTCAAAGAAGCCGGGTTATTATAGAAAGGGGTTAGACACGTTGGGAATGAATTCATTCGGCATTGACCTTGGGACAAGCAATATTAAAATTTATAACAGGAGCGATGACAGTGTCATGATTGAAAAGAACATGATTGCCATCGAAAATAAAAACACACTTTTTGCCTACGGCAATTCCGCTTTTGAAATGTATGAAAAAGCACCCGGGAATATTCATATTTCTTATCCGCTGAGCAACGGCGTAATAGCGGACATCCACAATATGGAGACTCTGGTGAAGTTTTTCATATCGGATCTATGCAAAGGCAACGTAAAGCCGGCAGAATACTATGTGGCGGTGCCCACAGATGTGACATCGGTAGAGAAAAGAGCCTTTTATGATTTGGTGCGCGATGCAAACGTGAAGGCGAAGAAGGTCATGGTAGTGGAAAAAGCAGTGGCCGACGGTCTTGGGCTGGACATTGACGTGAAAAATGCACAGGGAGTACTGGTAGTGAACGTAGGGTATGACACTACGGAAATTTCCATCCTTTCCCTTGGAGGCATTGTCTTAAGCCGTCTGATTAAAGTGGGAGGACAGAAGTTCGACGATGCCATCCGGGCGGCCATCCGGAGGGAATTCAGCCTTATTATCGGCGGCAAGACGGCAGAAAATGTGAAAATCTCGCTGAATGACTTGGAAAAAGAAGGAAAGCCTGCGGTGGTATACGGCAGAGATATCGTTACCGGCCTTCCGGTGGAACGTGAAATCCCCACCGCTTTAGTGGACAGTTCCCTGACCGAGCATTTTGACACCATCATCGACAATGTGAAGGTAATACTGGAAAGAACGCCGCCGGAACTTGCCGCGGACATTTACCGGCATGGCATTTACTTAACCGGAGGGGCTTCCCAGATCAGCCATCTGGCGGAACTTCTCGGCACCGGCACCGGGCTGAAAGTCCGGCTCTCCGAAAACCCGCTCAGCAGCGTTGCGTTAGGGCTTGCAAAAATTATCAAAGACGATAACTATAAATCTGTGGCATATGATGCAATTGAAGGAATGGGTAAATGAGTCCGATCATAAAGAGAAAAGGAGAGAAGTTTACTTTGCCAAGTAAATATCTCCTTTTTATTTTAACAATATTGTGTGCAGGAACCATTATCCTCACATTTAACACAAATATATTCAGCGGATCCTTAAATACTGTAGTGGGATATGTGATTGTGCCCTTTCAGAGCGGCATCAGTTCCGTGGGCGGCTGGCTGGCCAACCGTTCGGAAGAACTGGTGCAGATTCGGGTGCTGCTGTCCGAAAATGAATCGCTGAAGGCGCAGATTGACGATCTTACCATAGAGAATACCATCCTCCAGCAAGATCGCTACGAACTGACTAATTTGCGTGAACTGTATCTTCTGGATTCCCAATATGAGGGTTATCACAAAGTAGGGGCACGCATTATCGCAAAGGACGCGGGAAACTGGTTCCATTCCTTTGTCATTGACAAAGGGGAAGAGGACGGAATAACGGTGGATATGAATGTAATCGCCGGAAGCGGACTGGTGGGACGTATTGTGGATGTGGGTCCTAACTGGGCCAAAGTGACTTCCATTATTTCGGATAATTCCAATGTGAGCGGAAAAGTTCTGGCTACTTCCGATTACCTGATGGTATCCGGCGATTTGGAACTGTACAGCGGCGGGGTCATATCCTTTAATAAACTGGTGGACAGCGCGGGAAAGGTAGCGGAAGGGGACAAGATAGTCACTTCCAACATCAGCGACAAATATCTTCCTAACATACTGATCGGCTATATCAGCACTCTGAATATTGATGCAAACAATATTACGAAATCCGGGCTGCTGACCCCTGCCGTAGACTTTGAGCATCTGGAGGAAGTGCTGGTGATTACGGAATTGAAGCAGGCCATAGAATAGGAGCGGGAAGCGTGAAAAGAGTTTTTGTTGTGACCATAATGATAATTGCCTGTTTTCTTCTGCAAAGCACCGTATTCCATGCCATAGCTTTCGGCGGGATAGTCCCTAACTTGCTGATTGTCCTGACCGCAGCATTCGGCTTTATGCGCGGGGAGAAAACCGGCCTGACCATAGGTTTTTTCTGCGGCTTATTAATGGATATTTTTTTCGGGGAAGTCATCGGCTTCCATGCCCTCTTATATATGTATGTGGGATATACCAACGGAAAATTCAACCACATATTCTTCCCGGAAGACGTGAAGCTTCCCATTGTGCTCATTATCTGCAGCGACTTGTTTTACAGCCTGACCTGCTATTTGCTTATGTTCATGATGCGTACACGATTCCACATCAGCTTTTATTTTTTACATGTTATTTTACCCGAAATTGTTTATACCATTGTAGTTACCATTTTCCTTTATCCGGTGATTCTTTGGATAAACCGCAAGCTGGAAAGCAGCGAAAAAAGGAGTGCAAAGAAATTTGTTTGATCGTTTTAAAGAAAATTTCCTTAATGCGGTAAGCATACGTCTGTTGGTTCTGATCATTATTTTCCTGTTCTGCGGCGGAGTCATGATTTACCGCGTTTTTGACTTACAGATTGTAAACGGTGAGAAATATCTGGACGATTTCCGGTTTATGACTACGAAAAAGCGGACACTGCCCAGTACCAGAGGAAATATTTATGACCGTAACGGCAAATGTCTTGCCTACAATGAACTTGCTTATAATGTGACCATTGAAGATGTCTATGAATCCGGCCGGAATAAGAATGCCAACTTAAACGGGATGATTTATGATCTGATTCAGATGATCGAGAAAAACGGCGATGCCATTATCAATGATTTTAATGTTGTCATTGATTCTGACGGCAATTATGCTTTTGCGGTAGAGGACAGGCAGCTGAAGCGTTTTCTGGCGGACGTGTACGGTTTCGCCTCTTATGACGATATGCTGGCAGATCAGCAGAACGGTTATAAATATGCCACGAAGACTGCCGCGGAAGTGGTTCATGACCTTTGTGCCAGCAGCCGTTTCGGCATCGGCCAATACAGAGATCCTGAGGACAGAAGTACCTTTGAGCCGGAACTTGGCTACACGAAGGAGGAAGTCTTAAAAATCCTGACGGTACGCTATGCCATGAATGCCAACAGCTTTCAGAAATACATTGCCACCACCATTGCCACTAATGTAAGCGAAGAAACGGTGGCGGTAGTCATGGAAAACAGCGATAAGCTGGCCGGCGTGTCCGTAGCCGAGGATACCGTGCGCCGCTATGTGGACAGTATCTATTTTTCCCAGATAATCGGTTATACGGGTAAGGTGTCTCAGGACGAATTGGCGGTTCTGAAAGAAGAGGATTCCAAATATGAAATGAACGATATTGTAGGAAAGTCCGGCATTGAATTTTCCATGGAATCGGAACTGCAGGGAACAAAAGGCTCTGAGGATGTAATCGTGGATCATATGGGAAAAGTGATTGAAGCCAAAAACAGGGTGGAACCTACGGCAGGCAATGATCTCTACCTGACCTTGGACAGCGATCTTCAAGTGACCATATACCATATTCTTGAGACAAAGCTGGCCAGCATACTGCTGACTCAGATCCGGAATATCAAAGAATACAATCCGGAGGAAAATGTGGGCAAGAATATACTGATTCCCATAGACGATGTATACTATGCCCTATTTAACAACAATATTATCGACACTTCCCATTTTTCGGAGGAGGGAGCAGGAGAAACGGAGCAGGAAGTCCTGAAAAGCTTTGAAAACCGCAAAAACCGGGTAATGGAGGAATTGCGGGCGGAACTGACGGACAAGAAAACCGCGTACAATGAACTGACTGAGGAATATCAGGTGTATGAAAGCTATATCACGTCCCTGCTTTATTCCAATGCGGTAATAATGGAAAGCGAACTGGACACCTCCGACGAGATATATCTCGCTTGGAGCAAACAGGAAATCATCAGCCTTCATGAGTATTTAAACTATGTGATTTCCATGAACTGGGTGGATGTGACAAAGCTGAATCTGACCGGAAAATATTCCGACTCCGAAGAGGTTTATGAGAAGCTGCTGGCTTATATCTTTGAAAATATCGACCACAATTCGGGTTTTAACAAAAGAGTGTACAAGTATATGATACGCGATAATGAGATTTCCGGCAGACAGGTGTGCAGCCTGCTTCTGGAACAGGAAATCATTCAGGTGGAGGAGGAAGAACTGAACCGTTTCCGGAACGGACAGATTTCTTCTTATGATTTCATGCGAAACCGCATACGGAATCTGGACATTACGCCTGCCCAGCTGGCACTGGACCCTCATTCGGCATCCGCGGTACTGACGGATGTGAATACCGGGGAAGTTCTGGCTCTTGTATCCTATCCTTCTTATGACAATAACCGGATGGCAAACGGTGTGGATGCGGATTATTTCAATTCTCTCCTGAACGATTTGTCCACGCCGCTGATTAACTATGCCACTTATCAGCGGACTGCACCGGGGTCTACTTTTAAAATGGTGTCCGCCACTGCCGGACTGCTGGAAAATGTAGTTGACCTTTCCACTTCCATCCAGTGTACGGGGACTTTCGACAAACTGGACGAAAACCAACCGCCTCACTGCTGGAACAGGCATGGGCATGGAATGATGGATCTGTCCGCAGGAATCCAGCATTCCTGCAATATCTATTATTATGAGCTGGGATACCGTCTTGGCTCTGTAGGGGAACGGTATATACCGGATATCGGTCTGCAGAAACTGACAAATTACGCGGATATGTATGGCCTGACGGAAACTTCGGGAATCGAGATAGAAGAGTCTGCGCCTAAGGTTTCGGACATGGATGCCGTCCGCTCCGCCATCGGGCAGGGTACCAATAACTTTACCACTGTCGGACTTGCGCGATACATTACAACGGTAGCAAACAGCGGAACGTGTTATAATTTAACATTATTGGACAAAGTTACCGATCACAATAATGTGCTGATTGAAGATTATCATGCCCAAGTGCGGAATACCATCGAAATGGACAGTGCTTATTGGGATGCCATCCATCTTGGCATGCGAAGGGTAGTGGAAGCGAAAAAGTATTACAGTGACTTGAGTGTCAGCGTGGCAGGCAAGACAGGTACGGCGCAGGAAAGCACAAGCCGGCCGAATCATGCTCTTTTTGTCGGATATGCACCCTATGAGAAACCGGAGATAGCCATTGCGGTCCGTGTGGCCAACGGCTATACTTCCGATTATTCGGCACAGATAGCAAAAGATGTGATTCAATATTATTATCATCTGGCAGATGAAGAGGAACTGGCAGGAACCGCAGAAGAGTTGGCAGGCGGAAGCCTCAATGCGGATTGACATTCCGCGGAAAAGGAGTATATACCCATGAAAAATATGGTTATCATAAAAAGTTTCCAGAACGGAATTTCCGTTTACTTAAACAGTGAGATTCCCTTTGATGAGCTGCTGAAAGAAGTGGCTTTCAAATTCAGGGAATCCGGCAATTTCTTTAAAAATGCCAAAATGGCCATTTCCCTTGAGGGAAGGCCTCTTTCGGAAGAAGAGGAACGGATGATATTGAATGTCATCTGTGAGAATTCCGATTTACATATTGTCTGTCTGGTGGGGAAAGACGAAGAAACTAACCAGAATTACCTGAAAGCGATACAGCAGTTGGAATACCGCAGCAAGGAAGAAGGAAACGACGGTCAGTTTTACCGCGGGACATTGAAAAACGGTCAGATTCTGGAAACTGAGTCAAGCATCGTTGTCCTTGGCGACGTCTATCCGGGCAGTGCCATTATTTCCACGAAGGACATTGTCATCCTTGGGGGACTGTTCGGAAAGGCTTATGCCGGAGGGAACGGCAGCGACGGACATTATGTGGCAGCGCTTGAAATGTCGCCGGAAAGGTTACAGATCGGCGATTTCAAATATAAAGCTTCCAAACCGATGAAATGGTCAATCAGGCCAAAAGTACAGCCGAAAATAGCATACGTCAAAGATAATAAGGTTGTGATGGAACCCATTACCAAAGAATTACTGAATGACCTGCCATTATAGGCAATTTTTCAGGGGACGGCAAACAATTCGCAGAATGCAATTCATCAGGAGGTAAGTATATGAGTGAAGTAATTGTCGTCACATCAGGGAAAGGCGGGGTAGGCAAAACCACTACTACCGCAAACGTTGGTACCGGTTTAGCAGCAATGGGAAAAAGCGTGGTTCTGATCGACACGGATATCGGTCTTAGGAACCTTGACGTAGTCATGGGTCTGGAGAATCGGATCGTCTACAATTTGGTGGACGTGATAGAAGGGAAATGCCGTGTGAAGCAGGCGTTGATTAAGGATAAGCGTCACCAGAGCCTGTATCTGATGCCTTCCGCACAGACCAGGGACAAGTCGGCGGTAACGCCGCCGCAAATGATAAAAATGATTCAGCAGCTGAAAGAGCAGTTCGATTACATAATACTGGACTGCCCGGCAGGAATCGAACAAGGCTTTCAGAATGCCATTGCAGGCGCGGATCATGCATTGGTTGTCACTACGCCGGAAGTATCCGCCATACGGGATGCGGACCGGATTATCGGGCTGCTGGAGGCAAATGAGTTTAAGAAAATCGACCTTATCATCAACCGCCTCCGCTATGATATGGTGAAACGGGGGGAAATGATGACGGCATCGGACGTGGTGGATATTTTATCCATTCCGCTTATCGGTGTAGTGCCGGATGACGAAAATGTGGTAATTGCAACAAATCAGGGAGAACCTCTTGTGGGAAACAGCACTATGGCAGGCAGGGCATATCAGAATATCTGCGAGCGGGTACTGGGAAAAGAAATACCTTTCATCGACTTTGAACGTACCATATCTTTTTGGACAAGGGTGACAGGCATATTCCACAAAAATTAGAGGGAGGCTTCGGTTATGGGATTGGGAAATTTTTTGAGAAGGAAAAGTTCCAAAGAGATTGCGAAAGACAGGCTGAAAATCCTGCTGATATCCGACCGGGTGAACTGTTCGCCTGAAATGATGGAAATGATAAAAACGGATATTGCGAAAGTGATTTCAAAATACATGAAGATAGATGCGCAGAGCATGGAAATCCAGATTACGAAGACAAGCACCAAAGGCTTAGGGAAAACACCTGCCTTATATGCCAATATTCCCATACTGGATTTAAACAAACTGTAATGACAGACGAAGATGAAAGGATAAAAAATGTTAAGGCAATACAGAGTACGGGATTATGATTTTAAACTGATAATATTAGTGGCAGCGCTTACGGTATTCGGCATATTTGCCGTCGGCAGCGCTGCCGACGAATCGCTGCAGCGTACGCAGATGGCGGGTTTTATCTTTGGGTCTTTCCTGATGATTGTCATCTCGCTGTTTGATTATTCCGTACTCTTGAAGCTGTACTGGCTTTTCTATGTGGGCAATATTGGGCTCCTGCTGTTAGTATATCAATTTGGGGAGTCTTCCAACAATGCCCAGCGTTGGATCACTTTATTCGGAATCCGCTTTCAACCGTCAGAAATTGCAAAAATAATGTTGATTCTCTTTTATGCACAGTTTATAATGAAACATAGGGAGAAGCTGAATACCTTTAAGTATATTGCACTATGCTGCAGTTTCGTAGTGCCATCGCTCTATTTAATCTACAGACAGCCAAATCTGTCCACAACGATTTTAGTAGCCGTTGTATTCTGTGTGATAATGTTTGTGGGTGGAATCAGCTGGAAACTGGTAGCAGGCGTGCTGGCCGTGTTTATCCCTACGGCAATTATCCTTTTCAGCATTATCATACAGCCGGATCAGACGCTGATTAAAGATTATCAGCAGACGCGTATCCTTGCTTTCCTGAATCCGGAACAATATGCCACTGCCGAAGCATACCAACAGCTGAATTCCATTATGGCTATCGGTTCCGGGCAGCTGCATGGGAAGGGGTATAATACAAATGAAATAAGTTCCGTGAAAAACGGCAATTTCATTTCGGAACCGCAGACCGATTTTATCTTCGCAGTCATAGGGGAAGAGTTCGGTTTTATCGGGGCCTGTACGATAATTATCCTTCTTTTACTGATTACGCTGGAATGCCTTTTTATCGCTCATAAGGCAAAGGATCTGGCCGGAAGCATTATTGCGGCTGGCATGGCAGGGCTTATCGGGTTTCAGGGCTTTTTAAATATTGGGGTCACGACGATGCTGCTTCCGAATACCGGAGTGACGCTTCCCTTTGTCAGCTACGGGCTGACCTCTCTGGTGAGTCTCTATATTGGAATCGGTTTCGTACTGAATGTTGGGCTGCAATGCAAAAAATATTACTAGATAAGAGAGGGTATGACAATGAATATTGCACTGATTGCACATGATGCCAAGAAAAAGCTGATGCAGAATTTCTGCATTGCCTACAAAGGAATTCTGAGCAAGAATTCATTATTTGCCACAGGGACAACAGGAAGACTGATCGAAGAGGTGACCAATTTAACCATTTATAAATATCTTGCCGGGCATTTAGGAGGGGAACAGCAGTTATGCGCGCAGATTGAATCCAATGATATTGATCTGGTCATCTTTTTGCAGGATCCGCTTGCCCCTAAGCTGCAGGAACCGGGCGTAAACAATGTGATGCGTTTATGCGATATGTACAATATTCCTTTAGCGACGAATCTTGCATCAGCGGAACTATTGATAAAATCTCTGGACAGAGGGGACTTAGAGTGGCGTGAAATGTATAAATAACAAGATCCCGTGCCTTATTCTCGGCGCATTTCTGGCGGGATGCGTCCTGACGGGCTGCGGGGACAAGACTTATGAAATGGCATATTCCCCGGATTATCCGGTAAGCAGTTACCGGTTGGATTCCCCGGCCGAAAGTGACGACATGGCGGATCCGTTTGCCAGGGATTTATGCGTAGTGGACAAGGATGTAACGGCAGGCACGGATGTGGATATGTCGCAGGCCAGTTCGGCAGCACTGTTCTGCCTGGACAATAATAAAACCATATATGCAAAGAATGTACACGAAAAACTGGCGCCGGCCAGTCTTACAAAAATAATGACGGCTTTAGTGGCCTTGAAATACGGTTCGCCGGAAATGATGCTGACCGCTTCGGCCAATGTAAAAATCACGGAATCCGGGGCACAGCTGTGCGGCCTGAAGGAGGGGGATCAGATGACGCTGACGCAGGCTCTCCATGTGCTTCTCATTAATTCGGCCAATGATGCCGCGGTGATGATTGCGGAAGGAATCGGCGGGTCGGTGGAAGGATTCTGTGAACTGATGAATAAAGAGGCTCTGGCACTTGGGGCAACGAACTGTAATTTTGTCAATCCCCATGGACTGACGGCGGAGAATCATTATGTGACGGCTTATGATATGTATCTGATTTTCAATGAAGCGGTAAAATATGACCTGATCAATGAAATTATCCGTATGCCAAGCTATACCACCGTTTATCACAACAGGGAAGGGAACGAGATAGAACTTTCCGTCAGCAATTCCAATCAATACCTTCAGGGGCAGGATGTGCCGGAGTCGATTACCATAATCGGAGGAAAGACAGGGACTACCAATGCGGCAGGACGGTGCCTTATTCTCCTGTCCAGGGATTCGGCAGGAAAGTCTTATATTTCCATTATACTCCGTTCCGAAAGCAGGGAAACGCTGTACGGAGGGATGACAGATTTATTGGAGGAAATCAAGAATTAACAGTTGTTTTTTAAGATAATATAAACTATAATGAAGATAGGCCAAATTTTTGGGGCCGAATTTACTTTAGGAGGGTTCACCAATGGTTCAATTAATAGCAGGCAAAAAGGGAAAAGGAAAAACGAAGCATTTACTGGATAAAGTAAATGAGGAAGTGAAAACCGCATCAGGAAATATTACATACTTGGATAAAAGCACGAAGCATATGTTTGAACTGAACAACAAAGTAAGGCTGATCAATGTATCTGATTACTTAATCACAAACAGCGATGAATTTTTAGGCTTCATCTGTGGGATTATTTCTCAGGATCATGATTTGCAGCAGATGTATTTTGACAGCTTTTTAAAAATTGCCTGTTTGGAAGACGGGGATATCGCTCCGGTTATTGCCAAATTAGAGAAAATTGGAGAATCATTTGGAATTGATTTCATTTTGAGCATATCCTTGGATGAAACGGAACTGCCCGAAGACCTGAAATCAAAAATCATTGTATCTCTTTAAGATAGGAACGGATAAAGGAAGAAAAGGCCTCGGATGCAGCCGGGGTCTTTCTTACTGACAGCAGGAGGTTTTTTGTATTGGCAAATCAAAATCCCAATAAAATAACCAAATATAGGAAACCGCTGAACCTGAATATCGGAATGGTTATTTTTGCGGTCATATTCGTTTATATCATTATCTGTGTTTTTATGTATTTTACCTCCAGGCATATTGTTTGGTATGAGGTAACGGCCGGAGCCTTATCTACCAACAATATATATAAAGCTGTGGCATTGCGTGACGAGACTGTCATAGAAGCCACGGATGCCGGCTATGCCAACTATTTTGCAAGAGAAGGCTCTAAGGTCGCCGTGGGGGATTTAGTATATGCCGTAGATGAATCGGGAAAGCTGGCTGACTATATCACAGCGGATTCCACCGGGGAAAATACATTATCGGAAACCGACCTGAACGAACTGAAGACGGAGATTGTAAGCTTTGCCAATAGCTTTGACTGTAAAAACTTTTCTGCCGTATACGATTTTAAATATAATATGGAAGGAATGGTACTGAAACTCTCCAACTATAATATACTGGACAGCATCGATTCCGTGCAGGCTTCCGGGTTTGCCGGGTTCGTAAAACAGTGCATGTCGCCTTTAGCAGGGGTTGTCATATACTCCAGGGACGGATATGAGGAACTGAAACTGGAGGATATGACGGCCGCTCTGATGGATTCCAAAAATTATGAGAAAGAACAATTTCTGGGCAATGCCCTGATTGGCGTGGGGGATCCTGTTTATAAACTGTCCACCAATGAAGACTGGTCATTGGTCATTCAGGTGGATAAAGAGAGGGAACAGCAATTGCTGGAGGCGGAATATGTCCGGGTGCGTTTCCTGAAAAATCAGGAAACTTCCTGGGGATTGGTAGAATCCTTTACCAATCCGGAAGGGGATATTTTCGTAAAGCTGACTTTTACGAATTCTATGATTACTTTCTGCAATGACCGTTTTGTAGATATCGAATTGATTCTGGAAGATGAAACAGGACTGAAAATACCGAATTCATCCATTGTGGAAAAAGAATTTTTCATCGTCCCTAAAGAATATGTGACAAAGGGCGGGAACAGCAGCAATTATGGGGTTCTGCGGGAAATTTACCTGGAAGACGGCACTCCGTCCACCGAATTTGTGGAAACGACGATTTACAATGAAACCGATGAAGAATATTACTTGGATGATGCTATGCTTAGAATCGGCGATTATCTTGTGAAGCCGGATTCTGCGGAAAAGTATGCAGTCAGCAAAATGGACAGTCTGATCGGGGTTTATAACATCAATAAGGGATACGCCGACTTTAAGCAGGTCAATATCTTATACAATAATGATGAATATTCCATTGTCCAGTCCAATACGGCATATGGCCTGAATGTATATGATTATATTGTGCTGGATGCCTCTACGGTCAGTGAAGACGAGTTGATTTATGAATAACGATAAGTAAAGGAGCTGATGTAATGGCCGGACAGATAAGTGAAAATATTCGCCGGACGGAAGCGAACATAAGAGAAGCATGTATAAGAGCCGGACGGGAAATGCAGGACGTAACCATGATTGCCGTCAGCAAGACGAAACCTATCGACATGCTGCAGGAAGCGTACGACTGTGGCTGCCGCCATTTCGGGGAAAATAAAGTGCAGGAGCTGACGGATAAGTATGAGCAACTGCCGAAAGATATCAAATGGCATATGATTGGGCATCTGCAGAGAAATAAAGTAAAATATATTGTGGATAAGGCATATTTAATCCATAGCGTGGATTCCCTGCGTCTGGCAGAGGAAATCAGCAAAGAAGCAGGGAAGAAAGGCATCACGGCACATATACTGGTGGAAGTGAATATAGCCGGAGAGGAAACGAAATTCGGAATAGCTAAGGAAGAAGCAGAAGAACTGATACGGGAAATTGCGAAACTGCCTTCCATACAGATCGAGGGGCTTATGGCGATAGCTCCTTATGTGGAAAATCCCGAAAAAAACAGACAATACTTTGAAGACTTGTATCATTTATCTGTTGACATAGAACAAAAAAACATTGATAATAGTAACATGAGCGTTTTGTCGATGGGTATGACCGGCGATTATGAAGTGGCCGTGGAGGAAGGAGCCACATATGTCCGTATCGGAACCGGGATATTCGGGGAAAGGCATTATGGTGCGGTATAGCCGCCATATATTAAGGAGAAAGTTAGAAGAATGGGTGTAATGGATAAATTTTTGAATTATATGAAACTGAATGATGAGGATGATTATTACGACGATGATTATTATGATGAACCGGATGATGATCCCAAACCGCCCCAACCGAAGAAACAGCCCGTCCTCAGAGAGGAACCCGTACAAGGGGATGAGCCAGTCAGAAAGCAGAACCCTAAAATAACCCCTATGAACAGACAGCCCCGCAAAATGTCCGGGGCAGGGATGGAAGTCTGTGTGATTAAGCCCACTTCCGTGGAAGACGGAAGAGAAATTACGGAAACTCTGCTTGCCAACCGAACAGTAGTATTGAATCTGGAAGGGCTGGATGTGGAAGTTGCCCAGAGAATTATTGATTTTACGTCCGGTTCCTGTTTTGCCATCAGTGGAAATCTGCAGAAGATCTCACATTATATATTTATTATCACGCCAGCCAGCGTAGATATTTCCGGTGATTTTCAGGAACTGATTTCCGGTGCTTTTGACGTGCCTATTAATAAATAAAAGAGGTATGCATATCTAAAACGCAGGCATGACAGACTGCGTAGGATATAAGCAACAGGAAACTTCCCTTTACGGGAAGTTTTTTCCGCATAGGAAGTTATTTATCGAATCTATTACAGGAAGGAGAATTTACGATGGCACAGCGATTAACCATCAATTATGAAAAGAAACCATGCTATGATATAGTTTTCGCTCAGGATTTCGGCGGACTGGGAGAGGAACTGGAGGAACTGAACATATCCCAGCGGAAGCTCTGTATTGTGACGGATTCCACAGTAGAAAAATTATATGCACAGAATGTATTGGAGGCAATCCAGGACAAATGCAGGAAAGCCGTAGTTTTCAGTTTCCCAGAAGGGGAAAAGAACAAGACACTGGATACCGTAAAAAAGGCTTATACCTTTCTGATAGAAGAGGGTTTTGACCGAAAGGATATGCTGATTGCCTTGGGCGGCGGAGTGGTAGGGGATGTGACCGGCTTTACGGCGGCTACTTATCTGCGCGGCGTAGATTTTATCCAAATTCCTACTACACTTCTGGCACAGGCAGACAGCAGCATCGGAGGCAAAACCGGTGTGGACTTCGATGGGTATAAAAATATGGCCGGTGCTTTTTATATGCCCAAGCTTGTTTATATGAACGTATCGGTGCTGAAGACGTTGGAGGACAGGCAGTATTTTTCCGGCTTTGCGGAGATTATGAAGCATGGCCTGATTAAAGATCATATTTTTTACGAATGGCTGTTGGACAATATATACGAAATCTGTGAACGCGATCCTGAAGTATTGGAAGAAATGGTCATGAAAAGCAGTACCATTAAGAAACTGGTTGTGGAAAAGGATCCATTGGAGAAAGGGGAGAGAGCCCTGCTGAATTTTGGCCACACCATCGGCCATGCCATTGAAAAAGCAAAAGGTTTTGAACTATATCATGGGGAATGCGTGGCTCTGGGCTGTATCGCTGCCTCTTATATTTCCTGGAAGCATGAACTGCTAAGCATGGAAGAATACTATGAAATCCGGGATATGTTTGTGCCCTTTAACCTTCCTATTTCCATTGAACAGATCAGTCCTGAGGAAATCCTCCGACTGACTAAGTCGGACAAAAAAATGGAGGCCGGAAAAATCAAATTTATACTTCTGAAGAAAGTGGGGAAAGCCGTCGTTGACCTGAATGTGACAGATGAGGATATTCTGGCGGCTGTCAGGGAAATATATTTCAGTGAAGATGATTTCGCCGAGTAAGGGATGGGAAACGGCATGTATTGTTTTCAGATTACGGAAGAAACGGAAGAAGAGAGGATTGATAAATTTCTGAGCGGAAGGATGGAGTCTTTGTCCCGCTCTTATATCCAGAAGCTGCTGAAGGACGGCATTGTACTGGTGAACGGTGTTCCTGCGAAAGCCAATTATCGGGTGAAATATGAGGACGAAATCCGTTTGGAACTGCCTCCGGCCGAAGAACCGGACATTAAACCGGAAAAGATTCCTTTGGATATTTTATATGAAGACGAAGATGTCTTGGTGGTAAACAAGCCGAAAGGAATGGTAGTGCACCCTGCAGCAGGACATTATACGGGAACTTTGGTAAATGCCGTCATGGAGCATTGTAAAGGGAATTTATCCGGCATTAACGGCGTAATGCGCCCCGGCATTGTTCACCGCATTGACAGGGATACGACAGGCTCGGTCATTATCTGCAAGAATGATTTCTCCCATAGCAATATTGCGGCTCAGCTAAAGGAACATACGGTAGTAAGGCGTTACCGTGCCATTTGCTGCGGCGTATTGAAAGAGGATAGGAAAACCGTATGTGCGCCTATCGGCAGGCATCCTTTGGAACGCAAAAAGATGGCGGTGAACGAAAAAAACGGAAAACATGCGGTGACCCATGTTGAGGTGCTGCAGCGTTTTCAGAATCATACTTATATTGAGTGCCGGCTGGAAACAGGAAGGACTCATCAGATCCGAGTTCATATGGCAAGCATCGGGCATCCTCTTTTAGGTGACAGCGTTTATGGAGGTGCCGGAAAAATCGGGAAAGCATTGTCCTATCCGTTGGAAGGGCAATGTCTGCATGCCCAAATATTGGGTTTTTGTCATCCGCGTACCGGGCAGTATGTGGAAACCGATGCGCCCCTTCCTGAATATTTTCGGAATTTGTTGAAAGTTTTATAAATTTTATATATAATATAAATTACAGCTTATGAGTTATCAAAAAGACAGGAGGAATCAGTATGAATACAATTATTACAATAGGGCGTCAGTTCGGTTCTGCAGGAAGGGAAATCGGAGAAAAAGTTGCGGAATACTTCGGCATTAAATATTATGATAAGGAACTGCTTACGAGAGCAGCCAAGGAAAGCGGATTCTGTGAGGAAATGATTCAGAACCATGATGAACGACCTACTAATTCCTTTCTTTATAACCTTGTTATGGATACCTATTCTTTCGGTTACAATGCGTCATCGTTTGTAGACATGCCTATCAGCCATAAGGTATTTCTGGCACAGTTTGACACTATTAAAAAAATTGCGGATGAAGGGCCGTGTGTCATTGTGGGCCGGTGTGCGGATTATGCATTGAGCGAATATAAAAATTGCGTCCATTTGTTTATCTATGGAAATGAAGACGAAAAAATAAAACGCGTCATGGAAAAATACAGCCTTACAGAACAGAAGGCCAAAGATATGATGAACAAGAAAGACAAACAGAGACAGAGTTACTACAATTATTATTCTTCCAAGAAATGGGGCAGGGCAGACAGCTATGATTTATGCATAAACAGTAATGTTCTCGGTGTTGAGGGGACTGTCCGTCTAATCATCCAGTTTGTGGAAGATTTTGAAGGAAAGAAATAACGTAGGAGTGAAACGACAGACATGGCATGTTTCAGAATACATACAGATCGTCTTCGTAGAGGCATGATAATAAAAAATGACGTATATTCCAGGACGGGCGCCGTTCTCATCCCTGTAAACACTCCTGTGACAAAGGATGTTGTATCTCTATTGACACGGCATTTCATTGATTATGTCATGGTAGATTATCAGGCCACGGCTTCCAGCCCTGCGGATATCCCGTCTCCTGAATCAGTGCCTCAGTTTAAACAACAGCAGGTAAAAGAATTCAAGGGAAGTTTCCGGATAGCGGAAACCGCACTTTCAGAAAATTTAGTGGATTTTGTGACAAAAGATAAAGATTTAGATATCCCCTTACTTCTGAATATGCTGAATGATATTGTGGGAAAATCGGAAAACGAAGTTAATCTGTGCAATATGCTCTTTAAAATGAAAAGCACTGCGGAAGGTTTGTATACGCATTCTATTAATGTTGCCCTATGGGCACAAGTATTGGCAAAATGGATGGACTTTGAACAGGAAGATATCGAATTGGTGGGAATTGCCGGACTTTTGCATGATATCGGGCTTCTGAAGCTGACGAATGCGGCAGAACTGCCAGCCGGCTTTACTTTTCATGAGGAATTAGGCGGGCTTAAATATGGTAAGCATACCATATTGGGTTATAATCTGTTTAAAAATAAAAATATTGACGTACGGGTGAAGCAGGCTATCCTGACTCACCATGAACGTCAGGACGGAAGCGGCTTTCCTCTGAAGGTAAGCCTTAAAAATATAAACCTTATTTCACGGGTTCTTGCCATAGCAGATACTTACGATACCCTAACAATGACGGAGCGGGGCATCAAGCCTAAATCACCGTTTTGGATTTTAAAGCATTTAGAGGATACGGGATACCAAAAATATGACTCCGATATGCTTATGACTTTTATTTCTCATCTTACCAACAATTTTATCAGACATACCGTCCGCCTAAGCAATGATTCCATCGGACAGATTGTCATGATCAACAAGTTCAACCTGACGCGCCCATTGGTACAGATAGGGAACAGTTTTATTGATTTGGCAGTCCGGAAAGATTTGGTCATTAAAGAGATACTGGATTAAAATGAGAGTGGTTATAGACAGAGACAACTATTCGCAAAAGACAAGTTTAACGAATAGTTGTGTTCGTTTTTATTTCATACATGCCGGTTTTTACTTTTCCCGGTAGTCTTCGGAACTATTATATTTTGTAATGTAATTTGTACTGTGAGTTACTTGCTCCCGGTGTTTTTGTATTTCCTTTCTGCGTTCCATATAATTGTTCCGGTAATTCTCCACAGAACTGAAATTCCTTTCCTTATGCATCTTTTTATACCGTGGATATACTCCCAAGAAAATAATGAGAAATATCAATATAATGCTGATAACCAATATCTTCATGATTCTTCTTCCTTCATATGACTTTCGGTTTCATATAATATTTTGCAATTCCTTAATGACAAATCTCATTGGAATCCAGCAGAATTGTAAAGGGACCGTCATTTATCAGCGAAACTTCCATGCAGGCACCAAATTCTCCGCATTGAGTATCCGGAATGGTTTTTCTGCATTCCCTTAAAATATATTCATACAAAGCATTTGCCATATCCGGCGCTCCCGCATGAACAAAAGAAGGCCTGTTTCCTTTTCTGCAGTCTGCATATAATGTAAATTGTGACACAATTAACAAATTGCCTCCCACAGCATTCAGATCTAAGTTAGTTTTTCCGTTCTCATCTTCAAAAATTCTCAGCCCTACTAATTTCTTTATCATTTTGTCGGCAATTTCCTCATTATCTTCTGAAGAGATACCAAGCAGGACAAGCAAACCCTGCCCTATTTCACCAATCACCCTATCTTCAGCCTTTACCTCAGCATGTTTTACCCGTTGTATGACAAAACGCATAATGCTACTCCTCTTCTTTGAAATTTTCTTCTTCTTCCGTCTTATTTCTTTCCCGCCCGAAGAAATGCCCTACAATGCTTTTCCTTCCAACAGAGGACTCCGACGAGCCATAAGTTCCGCGTTCTTTTGGAACATAAGGATGAAACTCCGTTCCCTCAATAGAGCCCACATCCAGATATGCAGATGTTTCTGTCGGCAACTTTTTCTTGGCAAGCAGAGAATTAATGATAGCCCTGATGGCGGCATAAATAACTGCAAACACAGGAACTCCTGCTACCATTCCAAGAATACCGAATAGCCCTCCGAATAAGGTAATGGCAAAGATGACCCAAAATCCCGATAAGCCGGTAGAATCTCCCAAAATCTTCGGCCCTAAGATATTGCCGTCAAATTGCTGCAGAATCAAGATGAAAATAATGAAATACAGACACTGCATGGGATTTACCATTAAAATTAACAATGCGCTCGGTATGGCGCCTAAATATGGGCCGAAAAACGGAATAATATTAGTAATGCCCACAATAACACTGACCAAAATAGCATAAGGCGTTCCCATAATACTCGTTCCGGCAAAACAGATAATACCAATAATAATGGAATCAATAACTTTTCCTACGATAAAACCAATAAACGTCTTGTGCGTGAAACGGACATCCGAAATTACAGCATTAGCCGTATCCGTTTCAAAGATAGCATACACCATCTTTTTTGCCTGTCCGGCAAAAAGTTCCTTACTTCCCAATATATAAATAGAAATTATGAAACCGATAATCAGATTCCACAATGTCTTCAGGAAACTTATGAAGCTTAATGACACATCCCGAATCAGTTCATTCATCTTAGGAAGAACGCTTAAGTTCAGAAAATCACTTAACTCTACAGAATATTTATCAAAAAGTTCCATAACAATAGATTCGATTTCCGGGTTATTTGTCAACAGATTTGTAGTCCAAACCATAAGGTTGTTAATATAAATCGGGAACTGGAGTATAATGCTCTGTATGCTCCGAACCAATTGAGGAATTACCGTCGCAAAAAAACAATACAATGCGGCCGTGACAATTATAATGGTCAGCAAAATGGATATGGCACGGATCCTTTTCCGATTCTTCTTTTCCTCTATATTCACGCTATACTTCAGACATATAGGCAGAATCAGTTTTTTTTCCAGACCGTTCAGCATTGGAGTGAGGATATACGCCATCAGCAGCCCATCCAAGATAGGCATTGTTACACCTAAAAAAGTCCGGAAACCGGCGGAAATATTGGCACGGTGAAACAATAAATAGTAGAAAAAAATGCTGCCGGCAATGACTAAAAATGCGGTAACGCCCCATCGGATATATTTTTTGTCAATACGGAATTTCATATTTGGGATACTCCTTTTGTCATATTTTAACTTATTATACCACATAATTTCATATAGAGATATGGGTATTGTTAAAATTTTTTAGGGGGAGGGAAATATGGCGGACGCGCCGGAAATTATGTAATTGCCCTAAGGACCCGCTTTCGCTCGGCGTCAAACGCAGCGGTACTAAGTTCGAAATCTGCCGTTGGCAGATTTAAACCTCACTAAGTACCGGCGTTTTCCGACGGTCCTTATGACAATTACATAATTTCCGGTGCTGTGTATCGCATAATTTTCTGTAATAGTTATTGGATGTGCGCCATAATTTGTGGAGGATTTGTGCCAAATGAAGGGCTCATTGCGGGCTATGTAATCTGAATTTGGCGCAAATATCACGCAAAGTGGTGAAACGACACCTAAACTATCTCATTACACAGCGCCGGATATTATATAGTTGTCATAAGAACCGTCGGAAAACGCCGGTACTTAGTGAGGTATAAATCTGCCGACGGCAGATTTCGAACTTAGTACCGCTGCGTTTGACGCCGAGCGGGAGCGGGTTCTTAGGGCAACTATATAATATCCGGCGCGTCCTCCAAATGCAATATTGTATTTCCCCCACTTATACTATATAATACATACTTAACCCCCCTTAAAACAATTCCGGAGGATACATTTATGAAATTGCAGCAAGTACTAAGTTATGTAAGAAAAGCCATAGACGATTACCAAATGATTGAAGAAAATGACCATATAGCAATAGGCATATCCGGCGGAAAGGACAGCCTTACCCTGCTCTATGCTCTTCATGGACTAACACGCTTCTATCCAAAACACTTCCGGATTCATGCCGTAACCGTTGACCTTGGCTTTCAGAATCTGAATTTGGATAAGATCCGTGCTCTTTGTGAATCCTTGGAAGTACCATATACTATTGTCTCTACGGATATTGCCAAGATTATATTTGAGGACAGGAAAGAATCCAATCCCTGTTCCCTTTGCGCTAAAATGCGGAAAGGGGCACTGAACGATGCCATGAAACAGATGGGATGCAATAAAGTGGCATATGCCCATCATAAGGACGATGTAGTGGAAACCATGCTGATGTCTCTGATTTTTGAGGGAAGGTTCCATACATTTTCTCCGGTCACTTATCTGGATCGGACTGGCATTACGGTTATACGGCCTATGCTGTATATGAGGGAAGCCGATGTGGTAGGGTTTATTAATAAATATGAGGTACCGGTGGTGAAAAGCCCCTGCCCTGCAGACGGGCATACAAAAAGGGAATATGTGAAAAAACTTTTAAAACAACTGAATCTGGAAAACCCAGGCGTGAAGGAACGGATGTTTACTGCTATACAGACCGGCAATATGAAAGGATGGCCATCATTATAATGGAAAATAAAAATAATTATCATGACGAGCAAAACAAACAGAATATTCTCCGTATGCGGAAAGTGCTGAATGAACTTCCCGTTTTCTGTAAACAATTTTTCCGAGGCATCGAAAATAATACTTCTGCGCGTACCAGGCTGGCTTATGCCTACGATTTAAGAGTATTCTTTGAATATTTGCATAATAACAACAGCTGCTGCAGCAAAATGGAAATAAAAGATTTTCCGTTATCTGTCTTGGATCGGATTACCCGGGAAGATATAGAGGAATATATGGACTATATTAGTTATTATCAGAAGGATAACCGGGAAATAACCAACGAAGAGAGGGGAAAATCCCGCAAATTGGCATCTCTCAGAAGCTTTTATAATTATTATTTCCAGTCAGAGTTAATTGAAAAAAATCCGGCTTCTCTGATTCCCATGCCGAAACTGCATCAGAAAGAAATCGTTCGCCTGGATGCAGATGAAGTGGCTATTCTGCTCGATCAGGTGGAAGACGGTACTAAATTAACAAAATCGCAGCAAAAATACCATGATAAAACAAAAGTGCGTGATACTGCCCTTCTTACACTGCTCCTTGGAACCGGAATCCGTGTATCCGAATGCGTGGGGCTGGATTTAGAAGATATTGATTTTAAAAATAACGGAATCAAAATCCGCAGGAAAGGAGGTTATGAAACGGCAGTATATTTTGGTGATGAAGTGGAACAGGCATTATTGGCTTATATAGAACAGCGGAAACATATCATACCTTTGTCGGGACATGAGCATGCTCTCTTTCTTTCCATCCAAAATCGTCGTATTACGGTACGCGCTGTGGAAAATCTTGTGAAGAAATATGCTTCTAATGTTACCTCTCTGAAAAAAATAACGCCGCATAAGCTGCGCAGCACTTATGGTACCTCACTTTACCGGGAAACCGGCGATATCTATCTGGTAGCCGATGTGCTGGGGCATAAGGATGTAAATACAACAAAGAAACATTATGCGGCCTTAGAAGACGAGAGACGGCGTAAAGCGGCAAATGTCGTTAAGCTGAGAGAGCCTTAAACATGCTCCGAAATATGACATTTGGCATTTCGATATAAAGCTGTTTTAAATGCGGAATGGATAATCAGCTTTCTTCCATATAATAGGGGATGATCAGAAAGTTCCCGGCTGTGATGGAATCGCTATGAAGGCCGTTCATAATTTTGAGTTCTTCCACGAAATCTATTATTTTGGCATCGGGAGTCTTATGTTCGGCCGCAATCGTCCAGAGCGTGTCTCCGCTTTCAATTAAGATGCTCTTATAACACTTGACCAATGCTTCCTGACCGTCTGCCTTGGCATTTGACAGAAAACCGCTGGCTGTTAAGGAAAGGGTAAATATAAGGCAGACGGTAAAAAATATTAGGCAAATAGTCTTTTTACATTGCAGTTCTCTCCTGATTTTATTGACATATATTTTTATCTTATAATTACCCATATTCCCGTTCTCCTTTCTCTATATAAGAACAAATGTTGCGAACGTTAGTTCTTATGACTGATTATACCGAACATATATTCCTATGTCAAGTAAAAATATAGTAAATATCGAACAAATTTTTGGAATATATGTTTGCTTAATTTGGTATAGTATGATATAATGACTTTATAAGCACTTCAGACTAAAAAGGGAGGAATTGCTATGGGATATGGAAAAATATCAAATAAGCAAAAAGAAATATTGGAATATATTAAAAGCTGCATTCTTGACAAAGGATATCCGCCTGCAGTGCGTGAAATATGCGAGGCGGTACATCTGAAGTCTACTTCTTCGGTTCATTCTCATCTGGAAACACTGGAGAAAAACGGATATATCCGCCGGGATCCTACCAAGCCCCGTGCCATTGAAATCTGCGATGAAAGTTTTCAGGCCGTCCGTACCGAAATGGTAAGCCTCCCTGTAGTCGGGCAGGTTGCGGCCGGTCAGCCTATTCTTGCTGAAGAAAATATTGAAAGCTATTTTCCGATTCCCGCGGAATTTGTGCCAACGGGAGAATCATTTGCCTTAAAAGTAAAAGGAGATTCCATGATTAATATTGGAATTTTTAACGGCGATCAGATATTTGTAAACTGCTGCAACACCGCTTCAGACGGAGACATTGTCGTTGCTTTGGTAGGTGATTCTGCTACGGTAAAGACTTTTTATAAAGAAGACGGGCATATTCGGTTACAGCCCGAGAATGATACTATGGAACCGATTATTGTGGATGATTGCCAGATTTTGGGGAAAGTATTTGGAATTTTTCGGCTTTGTCAATAAAATCAGCAGAATAAAGACAGGGAAAAAGAATGCCATTGAATGGATACCAATAACATTCCTTTTCCCTTTGTTTTTCCTTATTTTTCTTCTTACTCCCTTATTTTTTCCTGTTTTTTTTGCCAAGCCAATGCCCCATACATTCCCTTAGCTGATCGAAATCCAAGGGTTTTGTTATATGTTCGCTCATCCCTGCTTTCTTGCTGGCCATTACATCTTCCGCAAATGCGTTTGCAGTCATTGCCACTATCGGAATATGATCGGCATCCGTCTGTCCGGATTTTCGGATGGCTTGTGTAGCTTCATAGCCATTCATAATAGGCATCTGCACATCCATGAAGATTAAGTCATAATATCCGGCACCTTTCTTCAGGAAGCGATTTACGGCCTGCTGTCCGTCAACCGCCGTTTCTACGGTAACGCCAAAGTTTCCGATTACTTCCTCCGCGATTTCACGGTTGATTTCATTATCTTCTACCAGAAGGATGCGGTTTCCGCTGAAGTTTGTATTCTGGAATGACTCATCTTCCTCAGTCTCATTTACCGTTTCATCCCCCACAATCTGCTTAAACAAATAAACCAGACGGGACTTAAATAACGGTTTTGAGATAAAACCGTTTACTCCGGCTAAGCGAGCCTCATTTTCTACGCTGCTCCAGTCATATGCAGATAAGATAATGATTGGTACTTCTTCCCCTACGGCCTTCCGTATCTGCCGGGCAGTTTCCAAGCCGTCCATATCTGGCATTTGCCAATCTAATATTACTACAAAGAAATCTTTTCCGTCCTGATGGGACTGGCTGACACGTTCCACCGCTTCCCTGCCGCTCAATACCCACTCACTTTTCATTCCTATTTCATTGAGTATGGCACAGGTAGATTCACACTCATATAAATTATCATCGGCTACCAGCACAGGCAGGTCGATCAGCTGCTGCGTGTCAGGCAATACTGCATTTTTCTGTTTTAGATATATTGTCACTGTAAACTTGGAACCTTGGTTTACTTCGCTCTCCACCTCTATGTCCCCGTTCATTTTGCGCGCAATGTTCAGAGCTATCGCCATACCAAGACCGGTTCCTTCAATTTTACTGATTCTGGAATCTTCTGCGCGGCTGAAGGGGTCAAAAATTTTTTCCAGATATTCCGGTGTCATTCCCATTCCGTTATCTTTCACGGTAAACTCATAGCATCCGTAACTATGCAAGGAAGATTTCCTTTCTGCCAGCCCTATTTCCACATGTCCGCCTGCCGGAGTATATTTTATTGCATTTCCTATAATATTAATCAATATTTGCTGGAGACGCATCATATCGCCGATGACTTCCTCATGCTCTACATTTTTAATATGGAATTCCATTTTATGATTTTTTGCTTCTGCCGCAGGCCGGATGATGGTAAGGATATTCTGAACCAAATCCGGCAGACTGAACTCTTCTTCTGCCAAATTGATTTTACCCGATTCTATTTTGCTCATATCAAGCACTTCATTAATCAAAGACAGCAAATGCTTGCTGGAAATTGTAATTTTGCTCAGGCAGTCCGATACTCTGTCCTTATCATTCAGATGCGTTCCCGCTATTGAGGTCATGCCGATAATTGCATTCATAGGCGTGCGGATGTCATGGCTCATTCTTGATAAGAATTCACTTTTTGATGCATTGGCATGGTTTGCCGCATCACAGGCTTCTTTCAGCATTCTGCGTTCCTGTTCTTCCTTGCGCTTGCTCTCTGTCACGTCCTGTGCAACATACAATACCTTTTTCGCTTTCCCGTCTCCGCTCTCAGCCAAAACAACCGTAGCCCGTATCCATGTATTTCCATCCTGCCCATCCTCATATACGGCTTTTCGGTATTCCACAGCCAACAACGGGTGTTCTTTATTCAAAGTCTGCTGCAGCTTATGACAATCCATTTTACTCAGATACTCGTCTCTGTCTTCAGGATGAATGAAATGTTCCGCATATCTACGGAACCCTTCTGTACAGTTTCTTTCCACCCCCAACACATCTCCCACTTCCTGTATCTGTGTAATCATCCGGAACGTATCTGCTTCCAGATCAATATAATATGCGGCGAAAAACAGGCTGCTCATAGCATTGATTATATAGTTCCGATCCTGTTTTTCACGCAGGGTAGCTTCTTCCTTACATTTCTTTCTTGTAATATCTCTCTCTAATATATTGACCAATACAGTATCATCCTGACGCACCAGAAATACCTGTTCTTCCATCCATTTTAAGGAAGAACCATTCTGCAGCCGGTATTGACACCGTTCTTCTGAAAAAGTTTCTGTCTCTTCCGCTCTTTTTCTCAAACTTTCCAGAGAAAGCAATGAACGGAATATTTCTTTGTCTTCCTCAAAGACCATCCTCTCCATAGTTTTCTGTGCATAATATTCATATTCATAAATATGCACACGCTTTTTTTCATCCGCTTCTTTTAAGTCAATCTGTTCACACAGGCCTGTTTCAATGTCAACCATATTCATGGTACAGTATCCGGATTTAATTACAGTTGCCATCCTCATTAAATTCCGGTTCTTTTCCATTTCCTTTCTTGTTTCCTCATCCACATCCTGAAATGCCATGACCACGAAACATTTATTATCTCCGCTGTCATGAAAGTATGCCGTGACTGATATATAATGATACTTTCCTTCCACTAACCGCTGACTAAGCATCTCAACTTTCTGTTCCTTTGTTTCCCAAGCTTGCCGCAGCGCGTCCAGAGAAAACATTTTCATCATTTTTTCACGGCATTCCGGATGGAAATTGTCATTGACAGATTTGGACAATAGGTCCTCCCATTCTAAAAGTTCCGTACTGTTTATATATCCTAAATCATCAGGCATCCGCACGGCATTCATGACCCCGGTATGCAGGTCAATGACATAAATTCCGTAATTCACTTCGCCGAGAGAGGTTATGATCTCCTGATTCCGGATATTGATTTCTTCCAGTTCAAGACTTTTCCGGTATACATCGTGAATATCTTTCACATACAGCATGACGTTCTGATTATCTTGCGAATAGTCATAACAGGATACCACTTCCATTATATGCCAACGATAGCTGTTACCCATCCGCCTCCTGTAAATACACGTTTTCATTCTTTTTCCGGTGGGCCATTCTTGTCTAAGATAATCAATATCTGTAAATTGCCGGAAACGTTCTTCGTCTCGGCTGTATATTTTTCCGGCTTCCAAAAATTTTGAAAACCATTCGCCCAAACTGCGGCAATGGCTTTCAAACTCCAGCCGCTCCAATGGATCCGCTTTTATAATCTCGAATGTGTCTTCGGTAAGGTTTGCCTTTAAGATTTTACTGTAAGTATAGCTTGCTACTTCTGCATAAGGAGTAATTGTTATCAATATTGCCGAAATTGTGTTTTCCCACAGGATTCTGGTAGCCACTACCTCCACGGCACTTCCGAAAGGATGGTCATACATAATAGATCGGCTTTCCTTTTTTGTCCCGATATGCGGCAGAGGACAGCAGGAACAGACATCGGGCCACAATTCATGGCAGGCCAAGCCGATTTTTATGGAAGGCGTGACTTCCTGAATTTTTCGGTTGTGATACAATATCCGGTGGTTATCTTCCCTTATGACGTATACTCCCGTTGTCTGCATCGCATCTAAAATGTTCTCCAAATCTTTCGTTTCCACCTTGATTCACTCCTAATTCTTATATGATCAATTTTCAATGGCTGTCTTGCCGTCCTCCTCATGGCTTTTCCATGTATCCGTCATGTCCGGCTGTTAAGCGGCCCTGCAATTGTCTTAAATATTTAACTCTTACTTCAGTACCCTTCTCAAAGTTTCAAACAAATTTTCCACATCAATCGGCTTTGCGATATGGCCGTTCATCCCACACTTCAGAGCCTCCTGTTTGTCTTCTTCAAAGGCATTGGCCGTCATTGCAATAATCGGTATGGATGCCAATTCCTTATTTTCCAGCTTACGGATTTCCTTTGCGGCTTCATAACCGTTCATAACCGGCATCTGGATATCCATCAAGACGGACTGATAATAACCTGGCTCGGAATTCTTCAGTAAATCCACGGCGATTTTTCCATTCGCCGCGATTTCCGTGGAAAATCCCGCATCTCCCAAAATGGCAACGGCAATTTCCTGATTCATTTCCACATCTTCTGCCAATAAGATGCGGCCTTTATGGAGCGGAGCCTGTTCTGCACTATCGCTTTCGCCTTTTTCTTTACCGGCATCTAATATGGAAAGCAGACAGTTCCTCAGTTCCGACAAGAACAGCGGCTTGCTGCAGAACGCAGTGACACCCGCCTCCTTTGCTTCATCTTCAATATCCGACCAGTCATATGCCGTCAGGACAATAATCGGCACATTTACTCCCATTTCCTTTCTGATTCTTCTGGTCACTTCAATGCCATTCATATCGGGAAGCAGCCAGTCAATAATATACGCCTGATAACTGTTTTCCCTCATATTGGCCTGATGCGTACGCAGTACCGCTTCCTTTCCTGACAATGTCCATTCCGCATTCATCCCGATCTGCTGCAGCATATAAGACACACTGTCACATGTGTTATAATCATCATCCACCACCAATGCCCTGCAGTTGGCAAATTCAGGTATTTCCGGCGGCTCTTTTGTATCGGTATGTAAGCGGAACATAAAAGAAACTACAAACTCAGATCCCACACCCTGTTCACTCTTCACACGGATGGTGCCGTTCATCATATCAACAATGTTTTTTGTGATTGCCATCCCTAGCCCTGTGCCTTGAATTCCGCTGATTGTAGTATTTTCTTCCCGCTCAAAAGGCTCAAAAATATGCGACACAAAATCTTCGCTCATGCCGATACCATTATCCTTTATACTAAATTCATAGTTGGCATAACCTGTCGGTGCCCCGGCTTTTTCTATAATCCGTATATTGATCACACCTCCGGCACCCGTATACTTCACCGAATTGCTGACCAAGTTCAAGAGCACTTGATTCAGTCGGAGTTTGTCGCAGTAAATCTCCTCATCAAACACGTCCACTGTGTCAATGCGCAGTTCCAGCTGTTTGGCATGAATGTCCGCCTGCAAAATATTGCAAAGGCCATGCAGAATTTCCGGCAGGCTGCATAGCTTTTCCTCCAGATGAATTTTGCCGCTCTCAATGCGGCTCATATCCAATACATCATTAATCAGGCTGAGCAGATGATCCCCCGAAGTCTTTATCTTTTTCAGATATTCCTCCACCTGTTCTTCATTTTTAATATGGGTTAATGCCAACGTGGTAAAGCCCACAATAGCATTCATAGGCGTGCGTATGTCATGAGACATATTGGAAAGAAATACGCTTTTGGCTTTGCTTGCCCGGTTAGCCTGAAGCAAGGCATCCTGCAGCATGCCTTTTTTCACCAATTCATTGCGTGTCTCCTCATCCACGCTATGGCATCCCAAAACAATGCCATGGCTTTCGCCCCATGTCCCTGCCCGTACAATCTTTGTCTGAAAGTATTTCATTTCTCCGCCCTTATGGATGCGGTAATTGATATAATAAGATTTCTTTTCTTCCAGTTCTTTCTTGATTTTATCTTCTGACAATATCTGCCGTAGCATTTCCTTGTCATCTTCATGCACATACTTTTGTATGTATATATCCATACTTTCTTTCAAAGACATATTTTGGTTGAAAGCAGGATCAAATTCATGCCCGTTATTGTCGTCATTCCTGACTGTGTTTCCGATGCCTGCATCCAAGTCGAAAAAGCAGACAAGATTATAATCAATGCCCAATGCATGGATCAGTTCCAGCTGCCGCATTTCTTTCTTTTTAGCCTGTAGTTTCTGGGCTGTGATATCCAGCAGGAAACGCTGGTAAATAAGTTCCCCGTTTTCCATCAACACTTTAATATTGCCCATGACATGCAGAATCTCACCGTCCGCATGCCGCACACGGTATTCTATGCTGATGCTGTCTCCTTCTTTTTTCAGTTCCTTAATCCGGTCTTTCAATGCCTCTCTGTCTTCCTCAAAAACAGAGGATGCAAACATATCAAAGCCGCTTTCCTGCAGCTTTTCCTTCGATTCATATCCCAAAATTCTAAGCGCTGCCCGGTTAATGCTGATAATGCGCATCCCGTCCACCGTATGGCAAAGCACGCCGCAGTCCATGGTAGTGAAAATCTTCTCCAACGTCTGATTCTGTTTAATGATTTCCTGTTCGTAGGCTCTCTCCTGAGTCACGTCAATAGCTACGCCCACCGTTCCCATCACGCTTCCGTCCAAATCATATAACGGGGATTTATAAGTAGTGAGTGTCCGCATCTCTTCGCCGGCCTGAATAATTTCTTCGGAAACGAAAGTTTTTCTCTTGCTCATCACTTCCCGTTCCGATTCAATGCAGGCAGGATCATCATGCTCCACATTCCATATGTAAGCATGCCCGCGCCCTTCTGTCTGTTCTTTCGTTTTATTTACCGTCCTGCAGAAGCTGTCATTTACCTTTTCATGAATTCCGTTCTTATCTTTATACCAAATAAGATTTGGGACATTGTTGATGGTAGCTTCCAGATAATGGCTGGTTTCCCAAAAATCTTTGCTCATCTTACAATTCTGCTGCCATCTGAAAAAGCGGAAGCGGATTTCAGAATCGGACATGGGCATTGTCCAAACATCCTTTATTGCAGAAAAGTCGTCCGTCAGAAAAGAAATCTGATTTTGTTCCGCAAGCAGGATCAGTTCCGCTCCCTCTTTCTTTTCCATATCCAATGTCCGTACGGATTCCTTCACATCCATTGCCCTTAAGTCAGCTACTATTACATCTGCTTTTGCCGCCAACGCACTTTCAGGTTCTGCACTTGCAAAAAACTCGTGCGTAAAATGCTCAAGGGGCGGCATCTCTTTTATTACCTCAGACACTCTGCCCGGCTGCCCGACGAAATAGAAGTGAAGATGACAATGATACATACCTGTTTCCTCCTGTGTCCAATGATTTGCCATGCGGTGTGCCGCATAATATAACCGACAATAATTGTCTATATAACAGATGAATAAAATATATGCAAAAATAAGCATGCTTTCCTAAAATAAATAATTCCCTATTATCATTCTAACAAGCATGCTTATTTATGTCAATATTTTGAAGGCAGCTTTACATCATGTGTTTCAGACATGGTTACTGTTCACTCCCAATATTATACAGTGAAATGATGTTTTTATCGGATCTGCTTCCCTTTGCACTACTTACCCAATGCCTGCTCCTGCAGTCTGTCAAACTGAGCCATGCATTCTTCCACGGAAGCCCCGTTCAGCAATTCTCTTACAATCAGGCAGATATTCCCCCATTGCTCCACTTTCATGCCGGCATTGGAACCGAGCACATAAATACATTCGTCAATCCTGTCATTCAGTGGTTTCAGGGCATCGACACATTCCACTTCTACATTTTTGGAAGGAGAAATTACTTGGTTTTTCTGCGTGTAAACTGTCAGGGATTCATCGGTAAGCATAATATCCAACACAGCCATGGCGTCTTCCAGATGTTCGGCTTCCGCGCCGATACCGTATCCGGACATAGACACTACCGGCATCTGCCCATAAGAACTTGGAAAACCGATGACCTGCATATTAAAATCCGTTTTTCCATAGGCGGTTTCCGCATTTGCCGCTCCCCAATAAGCCATCACAATAGGAGTTTTCCCGGCAAGAAAATCGGGTCCCTCTCCGTCAATCGCTTCATATGTGTATGCTCTTTCCGCATCAATATAGCCCAAATCAATCATAGTCTTCAAATATTCAAATCCCGGACGCATATAATCGCTGTATTTTGCCTCACCGCTGTTAAGTGCCTCAATTGCCGCAGCGGTATTTCCTCCATTATACAAATCCGCATAACCTTGGGCCAATACAAAACATTCCAGCCACCACCGGTTTGCGCCGATGGGTGTCTCAATTCCGTTTTCTTTAAATACTTTACAGCATTCCAGCAAATCTTCCGGAGTATGCGGAAGTTCCAAATCATATTTATCAAACATATCTTTGTTGACGAACAGCCCATAGGCCACTACTTCCTGAGGAATTGCTACCAGCTTTCCGTTCACGGTGTTGGCAATTTTCACCACTTCCCTTAAATGATCCGCACATTCCAGTCCGGATAAATCAGCCAGTACCCCCTCTGCGCCAAGAATCTGAATGCCGTCGGGATTCAGAAGATAGATATCATCCATATTGCTGCGCGCCCTGTCGGCAATCACTTCATCGTATGTTTTATCCAAATAATCCTCTGCCGTATATGTCCGGTATTCCACTTTTACTCCCAGCTTTTCCTCCGCTATCAGAACCGTTAATTCATGTGCTGCTCTGGCAATATTGTCGGCATCCGGATCGGATTTTTCCATGGGACCGAATAAATTAACTACCTTTTTTTCGGCCTGCTCTTCTTCCGCCAGATTGATGTCGGAAGATTTTCCCTTCCCACAGGCAGCCAACCCTAAGACAATAGCTATGGCAGTCGCTGCTAAAGGCCATATTTTGCCTGATTTCTTCATATTCACCCCTCTTTTCGAATATACAGGTTTATTGTCTTCTTCAGTAATTCCAAATCCACCGGTTTGGATATATGGGCATTCATCCCGGCATTCAAAGCATCCCTGACGTCCTCCGCGAAAGCATTTGCCGTCATGGCAATAATGGGCACCGTGCCGGCATCTTCCCGTTCCAATTCCCGAATCCGTTTTGTGGCCTCATAACCGTTCATTACCGGCATCTGCACATCCATTAATATGGCATCAAATTCTCCTGGGACGGCTTCGGCAAAACGTTCCACTGCCAATGCACCGTTTACGGCAATTTCGCAGAAAGCTCCTTCCATGTTCAGGATTTCCTGTAATATTTCCGCATTGATTTCATTATCTTCCGCTACTAAAAAGTTCCGGCCGGCTAGGCTGACCGGTTCCGCCATGTCTTCCTCTTTCCATGTAAATTCATTTTCCTCCGCATGTATTTCCAGAATTTTCTCTTTCAATGCGGAAACAAAAAAGGGTTTTGCCAGAAAACCGTCAATCCCTGCCTGAAGAGCCGCCTCTTCTATGCTGTCCCAATCATGTGCTGTCAGAAGCAGGATGGGCAGGTCTTTCTGTATTTTATTCCGTATCCTTCTGGCTGTTTCCATGCCGTCTATCCCTGGCATTTTCCAGTCCAGCAAAACCATATGATACGGGCTGCCTTCTTTCAGTGCTTTATATACTGTGTCTGCCGCTGCCTCCCCACTGTGAAGAATGTCTACGGATACCTCTGTTTCTTTCATTAAATATTGGATATTCCGGCATATTTCCTCTTCGTCATCTACCACCAGCATCCGGGTGAACTTATGGTCTTTCCAAAAATCCGCATCCGTATCCTGTTCCGCAATGCGGAGTTCCAATTCCACCGTAAACAGGCTTCCTTTTCCCTCTTCGCTTTTTACCTCAATGCTTCCGCCCATAAGCTCCACAATATTCTTTGTGATTGCCATGCCAAGGCCGGTTCCCTGTACCTTATTTGTCGTACTGTTCTCCGCCCTTGTAAATGCTTCAAAAATCACTTTCAGATATTCCTCCGACATACCGTATCCGTCATCTTCCACTTCGATACGGATATGCTCATATTGGACGGAACGCTGTGGCAGCCCGATAATACGGAACCAGATATTTCCTTCTTCCGGAGTATACTTAACGGCATTGGAAAGAAGATTGATTAAAATCTGGTTGATTCTCGTTTCATCCCCTATCAGGCGTTCATGCTTAATCCCTGTCACCAATACATCAAACGTCTGCCTTTTATCCTTAGCCGCTGGCCGGATAATGGCATCTATGGAGGTAATCAAATTGCTTAAGGTAAATTCCCCTATGGTAAGAACGACCTTCCCGCTTTCAATTTTAGATACGTCAAGGACATCATTGATCAGGCTCAGCAAATGTTTGCCAGATGCAGTGATTTTTTTCGTATACTCTCTTACTTTGGCTTCATTGTCAGCATCTTTTGCAAGCAAAGCAGTAAATCCGAGAATGGCATTCATGGGTGTCCGTATATCATGGGACATATTGGAAAGAAAAGTGGTTTTGGACTGATTGGCCGCCTGTGCCGCCTGCAGCGCCTCTGCCAGCTGCCTGTTATGCAGTTCCCGTTCCGCCTCCTGCTCTTTCCTGATCTTTTCCTGCTGTCTGTCATATATGAAATATACGGAACAGCATAAGCAAAATGCCGCAAGCATGACAATTACCACACTGAGTATATTGTGGTTCACGGCTTTCCCTTCCCGCTGAATGGACTCTATCGGCACATATCCGATCAGATACAGCATTCCGTCATTGACTGACCACATATAAATCAGGGCATCCTGACCTTTGATTTCATGATAGAACATAACGTTCTTCCCTTGCTTTATATTGTCGGCAACTTCTTTCTGTATTTCCTCTTCCCATATTTTATTGGCATGATAGAAATCATCAAGGTTTAAGTGACCGGCGGCCCGTTCTCCTTTCCCTTTCGGCTTCAGCAGAAAACGCTTATTCTGAGAATCCATAATATAGAGAGTCGCGCTGCTGTTATAAAGCTTATCCGGAAGAGTAGATTCCAACGATTCATAAATATGTTCTATATAAAGCGTGGCCATCTCTTTGCCGTCTTTGAAAACCGGGCATTTCATTGTATAAGCCCAAGCCCCCATATCATTGACATAGGAACAGGAAACCGGCAGATCCTCTATGGCATTGCCGGAAAAATCCAGCCCTTCTGCCGTAAATATCTCCCCGTCACTTGAAATGCCGGATGGCTCTCCCGAGAAAATAAGCGACATCTTAATGACTGTCCCCTTTCTCTTGTAAGAAAGGATGAATTGCTCAGGATTCTCTGCCAATGCAAGTTCCTCGGCTATCAGGCGTTGATATTCGGCTTCCCGCTCAAACAGTTCCTCCACGGTCCCTTCGATTAAATCCAAGCTTTCGCTTAAATTCGTGATGGCCGATTCCGACATTTCTTTTGTTATTCTTGCCGAAATATAGAAGACGAAACTGCCCAAAATGACAAAGACCGTCAATATCAGCATGATTAATATTCTTTTTCCGTTTTCTCTGATTTTATTTTTAAAGCTGCTCATATTAAACTAAAACCCTTATTTGCTATTTGATGGCAATATTCTATCACATTTTCCATATAAAGTCAAAAAACAATTATTCGGCACCGAACTTTTCCCGCACAATTTCATATGCCATTTTAGGCCGGCGGTATTCATCTACAATCCCTTTATTATTCATGGTACGCGGGCGGGTGCCGAACCAGCCGGCGCAGACCTTGCAGTCGCTGAACTGCCAAATGTATACGCCGCTTGTATGCTCATGGCTCAGAACGGCATCCAGCTGTTTCCCTATAGCCCATGCCTGATACTCTTCCGACCATTTTTCCCGGCCCGGCGACCGATAGCCATAAATCGCGCCCGCACCGATTTCCGTAACAAGAAAAGGCTTGCCGGCTCCTTCCGTGCAGTTCTGTATCCATTCATACAAATCCTCCAGATACTCCTGCACCGGTGTGTCATGATACCAGAGCGGATAAATGTTGTAGGCTGTCACTTCGGCAAGTCCGAAACAGAGATCGTTTTTAAACTGGCAGCTGGCAAAAGAGCGGGGACGGCTTGGGTCTAGCCGTCGGATCAGCGAAAGCTGTGCTTCATAGCAGCTTTTGCCGTATTCCGTATGGCTGGCACACTCATTTAGTATCCCCCATATATATATACTCGGATGATTATAATGTGACTCTACCATTTCACAGATACAGTCTTCGCATTGCCGTTCAAAATTAGGATTGCGCATGGCTTCTTCCGAAAGTCCTCTTGCATGGTTTTCCTCCCATACGAGAATGCCAGTTTCGTCACAAAGATCCAAGAAAAGCTCATCATTGGGATAATGGGAAGTTCTCACCGAATTTGCTCCCAAATCTTTCATGATAAGCAAATCCTGCCACATAGCATCTATAGGCAGAGAGCATCCGAACTGGGGATGATCTTCATGCCGGCAGAAACCTTTAATCCGAAGTTTTCTGCCGTTGAGCAGAATATCTTTTCCTCTTACCGCCACCTCCCGGAAACCGAATCGGTCAATCAGATCGTCCGCCTTTTGACCGGTTTGGTCATCCAAGACTGCGGAAATCAGATACAACTCCGGAGTCTCGGGACTCCACTCTAAAGCATCCGGACAGGCCATCTCCATTGTTTCTTCCGCTTCTGCATTTGCCGCCAGCGATATAGGACTGCTGCAGCTTTCGCCGCACCCTTCTATGGCAAGGTTCAGCCTGCCCTCGAATATCCTATCGGAAAGATTATGAATGATGATTTTCACTAAGGCATGCCAGCCGTCGGGAGTTTTTTCGGGAGTGACATGCATCTGCCGGATATATGCTTGGCCCAACTCCTCGAAAGCTACTCCCCTGGTAATTCCGCCATATGTCTGGTAATCATTTTCCACATGCAATGCCGAGTTTTCTCCAAAGGAATTGTCCACAAAGACTCTGAGCCTGTGATTTCCGGCAGGGAGATTTCTGACTACTGCAGAGAAGGGGGTGTAAGCGTTATAATGAGAAGTTACTTTTTTGCCGTCAAGGTATATTTCTGCCGTATGGCTTACGCCTTTAAATTCAAGCCTTATATTTCCGGAGGCATAAATGTTTTTCTCAAAGCATGCCTTTCCCCGATAGTTCCGCAGTTCCGGATAGGTTTCCCAGCATCCGGGCACCATCGCCTTCCTTCTTGCGGGTGTGCTGCCGTCTTCCGGCACCGTATGAAAATCCCATAAGCAGGAAGATAGTTCTGTCTGTTTCCTTATTTTGTGTGTCCTAAACATGCGCAGCATATGCTTACCTCCTGTTTTGGTTTTCCGGTCAGCGGAAAATAGATGCCGTTCACTACAAATAGGAGAGCGGAAAAATTCCGCTCTCCACTCTCCTATAAGAAGCCGCAGCCCGCGTCAGGAATGATATTTTTGTTCGGACACGCTTCCGCTCTGCGGCTTAAATGAATGACATGATACTGGGGTCAAAACATTGTGTTTTCTATGTTTGATACTCTGCAAGAACCTTGAAAATTTAATATTTTACAGTAGATTTTTTGTAAAAGACTTCATTGCCTTGGAAT
>CAJUIM010000011.1 GCA_910586275.1 uncultured Lachnospiraceae bacterium
TGGCTGCCGTTTCAGGCGGCGTTGTCTGACCGAAGGGAGTTTAGCCGCCGTGGCAGCCATTCTGCCGGAAAAACAGTTAGAAGTCCCCATTTTTGATGTTGAACTTAAAACACAATATACCGCAGCGGCCGGGCAGACGGAAGGGAATGCCATGCCAGAAGACTGCCATACGGGGCGGACTGTCCCTGCCGGTTCTCTGCACTCGCCAAAGTTATCGTAAATCAATTCTAAATCTTTTGCGCCTGCCCCTTATCATTCCACCGCCCTCTGCCGATATATATAATAAACATGGGGATATTTTCCTCTGAAGCAACTATAAACCAATTCACACATTCCAAGGAGGGTTAATCAATGAGCGTAAACGGAGTTACAAGTACAAACAGTGCTGCTGATTTATACGGCACATATAAAACTACATCTCCAAAGCCGGCAGAAAAAACCGAAGCTGCCAATACTAATGACAAAAATACTACAGGCGTAGTCTATGAGCCTTCTAAAAACACCAATTCTGCTTCCGGAAAATCCGAGAAAGTATACAGGCAGAACACTGCTCTCGTAAATAAATTAAAAGCAGATTCCGATGCACGCATTTCTCAGATGAAGAGTCTGGTAGAACAGATGATCTCCAAGCAGGGAAAGACATTGGGACAGGCAGACAGCATCTGGAGTTTCCTTGCAAGCGGTGATTTCACCGTGGATCCTGCTACCAAGGCACAGGCACAGAAAGACATTGCGGAAGACGGATACTGGGGCGTAGAGCAGACATCCAGCCGTATCGTTGACTTTGCAACCGCATTGACAGGCGGAGATCCGGATCAGATCGAAAAGATGCGCGCGGCTTTTGAAAAAGGCTTCAAGAAAGCTACCGGTACATGGGGAAAGACTTTGCCGGATATCAGCCAGCAGACCTATAAAGCTGTTATGGAAAAATTCGACAAACTGGCAGAGCAGGCAAACAAAACCGTAGATTCTGACTTTCAATAAGGATATATGCCCTTAGTGGCATACTTTCTAAAGAAAGGGTGTCCGTTTCATTACGGACACCCTCTTTGCGTCTCGGCATATCAAATGCACTCTTAAAATTCATCCAGTTCCTCCAGAATTTTCTTAAACTCTTCTTTTGCCCGTTCTATCTCCCCGGAGTCATAAGTATTCAGTGCCTGCTCATACTTATGCAATGCGGCTTCCACCTGCATACGCCTTTCTCCCAAGCTTTCCTCGTAAATCCGCTCACCGCGCAGAAGCAAGTATTTATTCTCTTCCCTGTCCCTGGGGTGTATTTTGAGATAGGACAATGTCTCCAGACGTTCCTGTATTTCCTTCTCCGACATATCCAGATCCCTTCCGACAAATACTTCTTTCACAAGCTTCTGGGTGGATACCACTTTTACCTCCACCTCCAAAATGGAATTGATGTCATAGGTATAGGTCACATCCACCGACTCTTCCCCGGCTTTCCCTGCCGGAATGTCAATGAGCAATTCACCCAGCAGCAGATTATTGGCGGCAAAGCGGCTTTCCCCCTGCAATACTTTCACCCTGATTTTATCCTGATTATCCCTTACGGTATACAGCCGTTCCGTCCTGCTGGCAGGAATCACTGTGTTTCTGTCAATAATCGGGCAGAAGACTCCGTTTTCATAGTATCCCCTTTCCCATTCCCGAACTACCTCCGTCCCCAATGTAAAAGGACATACATCGGTAAGGATCACTTCCCTTATCGCTTCCCGGCGTTCCTTCATGGCTCCCTGAATCGCCGTCCCCAGAGCCACCGCCTCGTCCGGGTTGATATTCGTATCCGGCAGCATACGGAACAGCCTGCTTACAAATCTGCGTACTACCGGGCTCTTTGTCGCACCGCCCACCAATACTACTTTATCTATGTCCGAAAGACGGATATGGGCATCCGAGAGACTGCGTTTCACCGGCTGGCGGATTTTATCAAACAGTTCTTCGCATGCTTTTTCATACTCGGACAGTTCCGCCTTGAAGCGGAATTCCTCCTCCCCTATTTTGCAATGCATCTCAGACACTTTGTCCAGCGAAAAACCAAGCTTACATATCTCTGCCTGCTTATGAATATGCCTTCTGGTTTTTTCCGGCAACGACAGACGGTCGAACTGAGGAAACTTCTCATAGAACATATCCTCCAACACAGCCGTAAAATCCTCACCGCCCAGGAAATTATCGCCCGCCACTGCCCTTACTTCCAATATCGTATCATATAATTCCAAAATGGACACATCGAATGTGCCTCCGCCCAAATCAAAAACAAGAAAACGGGCATGCTCTTTATTCTGGTACAGTCCGTAGGCTATGGCCGCCGCCGTCGGCTCACTGATAATCCTTTCCACTTTCAGCCCTGCCAGTTCACCGGCACGCTTCGTGGCACGACGTCTGGCATCGTTGAAATATGCCGGCACACTGATAACGGCCTCCGTCACTTCCTCTCCAAGAAAGTGTTCCGCGTCCTCCTTCAGCGCACGCAGCACAAAGGAGGACAGTTCCTCTGCCGTAAATGTCTTATGCAGCAAAGTATACTTCTTTTGGCTCCCCATATCCCGTTTAAATACACTTGCCGCACTCTCCGGACAGAGAAGCCCTCTTTCGATGGCCGAATCCCCTACATATATCTGCCCTTCCTCATCCACGCTTACCACAGAAGGCGTCAGCCTTTTCCCTAACCGGTTCGGAATAATTTCCGGTCCCTTTTCCGTAAAGTATGCCATAAGGCTATTCGTTGTCCCTAAGTCAATCCCTATAATCATATACAACCTCCATGCCTCAGTGTACTGACACTATTGTTTGTGAACCTCCGCCGCTTCCTATTGCCGCAGAGATTTCTCATACTTCCTCATTTCCCAGCAGATTTCACCGCAGGCCATCCGATACTGAAGCCGCTGTGGATTTTGCTCCATAGCCTGTTCCATGCATGACAGAGCTTCCCTCAGTTTCCCATCGTCCCACCAGAGCAGCGCCTGCTCGTATGCCAATTCCGACAGATCCTCCAAATCGCAGTTTTCCCCGCCCAATTCTTCTTGCAGTCCGTCCAGCCGTTTCCTTATTTCCTGCCTATCTTTCTGGTTTTTCGCCTTTCCGCGCAGAAGCCTTATTTCGCAGAGTTTCATTTTCACCGTAAATTCCACCTGATTCGCCTTGGCGGCTTCCAAAATATGCATCACGTCGTCATATTGCCCATAGTCCAGAAAAACTTCCGCCGCATACAAATACGGTCGGTAGTATCCGGCATAAATCGCTACTGCCTGACGGTAATCCTCCACTACTGCCTGTGCCCTTCCCAGTTTGTATTCTGCCTCCTGCCGGATCAGATAGGCCGGATAAACCCCCTCGTTTTCCCCAAGAATCTCGTCACAGATTTCCGCCGCCTTCCCGTACTCTTCCTTCTTCAGGAAGATACCGGCAAAAAACAGAAGGTACTCCCTTTTTTTCGCTGCATCCCCTGCCAGCAAAATTGCCCTCCTGAGATACCCTTCCGCTTCCTTTATCTGACCCAGCTGGGCATAGCACTCCCCTAAGCATATATCGGCCTTTCCCCTTCCTGCCATACGCTTCCTGCACTCCTCTGTGCTGCCCTGTGCAATCCCACCTGCCTGCTCCTGCCATTTCTTCAGATACGGCAGTGCCTCCCGATACCGGCCTGCGGACTGCAGAAATCTGCCGTAAAGACCGCAGCCGCCAAAGCTGCCCGTCCATTCCGCCGGAAGTTCCCCGAAGAACTCTTCCAATTCCTTCAGACGGTCATTTTGCAGCAGACACCACCCCAACTTAAGGCTCTGTTCCTTCATCTCTGCCTGATCCGCACCCTGTCCCCCGCCTGCAGCCAATTCCCTCAGCCTTGTCCGAATTTCCAAAATCAGGGCATTATTTACCGCCTTCAGCCACATACGCAGTTCCTGATGATACGGATCCCTGTCCAGCAAATCCAAGATCATATCCCGGGCCGCATTATACTCCCCCACTTCCCATAAATATCCTGCCGCTCCGTATTTAGCCCCATAGCATTCCGGATTTTCTGCCAATACGGACTTCCACCGTACATATGCCTGCTCCTTTTCCCCTATATCCCACTGCAGATTCCCTGCACATGTGCCGATATAAGCGTCTCCCTCATATTCCCGCCAAAGCCGCTCAGTCAGTCTTCTTCCCGCTTCCGCCTGCCCCCGGATGATCCAGGCTCTTGCCCGCTCCGCATCTTCATAAGGATGATACACATTATAAACCTTCAGTTCCTCCAGCCTATGCAGTGCCTCTTCCGCCCTGCCGGCATCTGTCTGCTGCCTGATTTCCAGATAAGCATTAATGTAACCGTCCTTATCCGCCGCTTTCCTGCCTTCTTCCCGATACCGGAACAAATCATACGGCAGGAGATCCTCATTCTCCACATAATATTTGACAGCATGCAGAAACTTCGCCGGATACTTCTCCGTCAGATTTTCAAAGTCCTCTGCAATCCGAAAAACATCATCAATCAGAACCCATACCTTATGCGGCAAATACATATTTACCATAAGGAAATCCAACAGCTGCTCCCTCGCCTCCAGAGAAGTGTCCAGCCCCTCACATACCGGATCTGCCAGCAGTTTTTCCCACAGTTCGGGCTTTCGGCAATCCGTTAAGTCATGGTATAGCCTGTCCGCTCTTTTCATCCACAGGCCAATCTCCCCTTCCGTCCCTTCCCCCGGACTCTTCTCATCCTCTCCCGCAAAGCCCAATGCACCTTCATATGCCTGACGCAGCCTTTTAAATCCCTCCGGATTATCTTCCGGATTCGCTCCCTTCAGCTTCTTCCTGTAAGCTTCCCGAATTTCCCCCTCTTGCTTCGTTTCCTCTATTCCGAGTATATGAAAGAATAATTCCCTTTTCATATTCCCGCCTCCATCTTTCCGGCCGTCGCCGCATAAAAGAAAACCTGTCTGAACTTCCGCCCTAACAGCAACTTTCCGGTCCCTCATGAATCCGTTATCTATACCCTCACCATTCCATTATAATACCATTTGCACAAAAAAGGAAAGCAGAACATGCAAAACCAGTGCCATCCGGCAAAGCCCCCAAATTCTAATCCGCGGCCAAATTCTCATAAACCACATATCCCTCCTGACGCCATATGAGGGGATATTTTCCCGCACACAGTTTATCCAGTTCACTGTCTTCTTCCAAATAGATATATCCGCATTTCAATGTATCCGTCATAATTGCATTCTTCAGATAATTCTCCGTGCACATGCCAAACGCCGTATGAACCGGAAAGCAATACAACAAATGCAAGTCATAATTCGGCGGGACTAACGCCACGGTATTTTCCCAACGCTCATTTTCCGAATACTCCATCACTTCCGCCAAAGAATCCTGCAGAAATCCGTAATCTACCACTTTTTCTGTTTTTACCGGCAATAATAAGCTGGATTCGTTGGATATGGGAAGCAGCAGGAAAGCGAAAAGCTGCAGGCCGAGATAGACAACATTCCATTTTTTTCCCAACATCATGCAAATCAGATAACCAAACCCAACAACACATCCCAATAACATACGGTCCAGTTTCCCCGGCAAATATAAAATAATCACCGATTCATATATTGCAAGTCCTATTACAATAGAAGCAGCCAAAAACACCTTTTTTGCTCTGTCTTTCTCCTTAATGCACATAATTATCAATAGAATCCATTCCGTCAGGAAACTCAATACCACAAAAATGATTCCTTCTTTTACGGCATAGCTTTCCTGCATCAGCTTTACCGCATCGACATTGCACTGATAAATCCATTCCATAATCTGTTTTATTTCCCTATTTCTGAGAAGTTCCCCAAAATATGTCATGCCATTATCATGAAAAAACTTTGCAGAGCATGTACTGGACAGATAAAAATATAAAAACAGGGCAAATAATGCCAGAATAAGCAATAGGAAAGAATACATCCATTTCCTGGCCCTATTTTTCCTGCCAACCCATATCCCTCCCCACATATACAATAAATAAACTAGCAGAAAAGGCCTGCTGATACCGAAAAACAGAATCAGAAATGAAGCTGCCCCTAATAAAAAAAAACGTTTTTCCACATTTCGCATACTCCACAGCACTATTCCGGTAACTATAATAATCATGGCACATATGCTCCCCTCATTCATGCCCGACCAAACATACCGCTGATAGGTTAACGATAATATGGAAAACATAGACAAAAAGAAAACCTGCCCGCCCTTGGGCCTGACCAAAAAACAAAAAATTCCGTTTGCAATGACGACCATCATCACATTTGCCATAATCATGAAACCGTGGGAATCTATGCCGGTAAGAAAAGAAAACAGCCAGTAAGGGATAAACGCAGTGATAATCCAAGTTCCATAGGACGGATATTGCGATTCTACTTCATTATAGCTGCAGATTCCCGTAGGATGTCCAAACTCCCGCATTACTTTTATAGTCTTATGGTAAATCACCTCATCATTCCATGTAGAATTCCACCAATCAATATCGAACAAACTTACTTTTTGGATAAAACATAATAAGAAAAGCGCAAATACCGGCATCATTAAAAAAAGGAAATATTGCATATATTTTTTATAATTTTTTATCTTTACCAACATCACTGTTTCCGTTTCCTTCCGCAAACTTATCCGCTGAAACTATTTCTTAGCACAGAATATCATAGCCCATTCATTTGTGTCAAGGTTGCACCGCCTAAAAGCACGGAAATCCATGTCCGGTATTGTGTCTGCGCCATTGCTTGCGCCGAGAGGACAGGGACAGACAACACAGTCCGGCAGGGGACGAACCGGCGTACATGCGGAAACGGAGGTGTACGCAGAAACAGAAATTTTTCAGACCATCGAAAAACGCCGGTACTTAGGCACTGTACTTTAGTGCCTTAGAGCATGTTTGAAAATTGCTTTCTGGCAGATGTGCGTCACAATTTGTGGGAGATTTGTGCCAAATGAAGGGCGCATAGTGGGCTATGTAACCTGAATTTGGCGCAAATATCACGCAAACTGGGCCGTGCAGATGCCGGGAATGAATTTTCAAACACGCTCTAGTACCGCTGCGTTTGCCGCTGAGCGAAAGCGCGTCTGAAAAATTTCCGTTTCTGCGGGCACCTCCGTTTCCGCATGTACGCCGGTTTGTCCCCTGCCAGACTGTGTTGCCTGTCCCTGTCCTCTCGGCGCAAGCAATGGCGCAGACACAATACCGGACATGGATTTCCGTAACCGGCAGCGGATATAAATTGCAAGTGCTTATTTTTTATGCTATACTGAAACAAGCAAATCCAATGGAGGACTAAGATGAAGTCAAATAAAAATTATTCCTTAAATTCTTTCTCTGCCCATTTCGTAGGTATTTTATTTATCTTTATTATTACCTTTTATACCGCAATAAATATTTCCAACAGCGATCTTTCCCACCACGCCGACTGGTCACAACAGCTAAGCATCCGGCATTTACTATCATTTATGCAGGATTATGTTTCTTATCCGTTATGGCACATTTTGACAAAATTCTGTTATAAAATATTAAACTTCAGCCTTGGCAATGCTGCCGCGTTTTCAACCGCGGTTTTTAATTGCTTTATTTATTGCTGCATTGTCTATGTATGGAATTTTTTTACCGTCTCCCCTGTCGCATCCCCTATAAAAGCTTTTTGGACATGCTGCCTGCTAATGGTCGGCCCGCTTTATGCCCCTTGGTTCAGTGAATACTATTATCTAGGACAGGGCAGCGGAAATACTTGGCATAACCCTACCAATATAGCGGTAAAAGGATTTTCCATATTGTGTTTTACATTAATTGTCCGGCTGATAGAGTCTCCGGAAAAAATAAAAGAAAACATCCGGAAATATATCTTATTAAGCATGCTGCTCCTTTGCAGTGTCCTGGCCAAGCCCTCTTTCCTACAGGGCATCATTCCCGGGCTTGGCATGTATTTTATCATTTCCGGCTTAATAAAAAGGAAAAAAGAAGTAATCTCCAATTATTGCCTCATCGCTGCCTGTTTCATCCCCTCAGTGGCATTATTGCTCTACCAGTTTATCGTTTCTTTTTTTGTGAATACAGCAATCCATGGCGGCGGACAAATCGGCATTGAATTCGGGCGCGTCCTGAAGAATTGGTCGCCCAATCTCCTGATTTCCTTTTTGCTGGCATTCGCTTTCCCGCTATTTATACTAGCAATAGATTTTAAAAATTTAATGAAAAAAACACATATCCAATTAGTCATATGTTATGAATTCTGCGCATGGGTGGAAGGAGCCTTTTTATATGAAAACGGCCGCAGGGAATTTGACGGTAATTGGCTTTGGGGATCCTATCTTTCTATGTTTGCCGTATGGATCTTATTTTTCTTCCACTACTTCAATATAATATCCGATGAGCGGCAGCGCCCGCTGAAAAAGCTTATCTGCCTATACGGCGGCGGAATACTGCTGTTTTCGCACCTAACAGCGGGCATATTTTATTGGTATACGATTACCCATGGAGGCCAAATATAAATGCAGCCAAGAGCGGCTGCCCTTGGCTGCATTTATTAGGAAAGAAAATATGGCTATCACTTGGGCAGCTTAAGAACTCAGTTCCCCAGCCCTTTCACGATCAGCAGCTTATCCCCCGGCCTGATTTCATCCGTGGTCATATCATTGGTTTCCTTAATCTGCGATATCGGAACATAATAACGCCGTCCTACATCCCATAGGCTATCTCCCTCTTTTGCAATATAAATCACGATGCCGGGCAGCCCGTTCAGCTTATCCATATCCAGTTCCGACACTATGATGTCCGTCACGATATCTTCCTTTTTTTGCTCAAAGACAATTGCCCGGAAATCCATCACTGCCTTTATGTCCAGTTCGCTGCTGTCCAGCATGGCCGTAGCCAGCTGCTCCAGCCCGGTCTGTATCTTAACGGTGCAGTTACTGTTGATATCCGGCACTTCCAGCAGGTAGCTGAACGGGAACTGACCTTTTACGGAACCATAAGGTACCCTTTCGTCACTGCTGAAATACAGGCATTGCACATTCAGCGTACCCTGTATATGAACGCCGTTTTCCACGATTTCCTCGTCCGCAATCTGTATCTGTGCCTCACTGTGCAGCAGCTGTACCATGGGCACATCCGACTCCCCTGTCTTCAGATGCTCCGCAATCTTCATTTTACCCGAGGTTCTTGCCAGGATCCCCCTGAACTGCGCCTGCTTGCTGACTGCCTCCACCTCTTTCACTACGCCGTAAACGCCTGACAGAATATCCAACCGCTCTTCTTCATATAATGCAATGTCCAAATCCATGGCTATCTCAATAGCAAACACTCTCTGTTCCCCATCGAAGTCCGGACGTATTTCCACTTCCTTATGCCCCAGAAGATAGTCAATATCCACTGCCATCCCGTCTTCGCAGCCGCTGCAGTCCACCGTGCCGCCGAACGGAAGCGACGCTTCATAGCTTCTTACCGCATTCTCTTCTCCTTCTGCCGCCGCTTCCGGTTCATACAGAAAAAATACATTTAAATCCCCCTGTATGGAAATCTTCCCTTCCTGTGCCCGGAATTCCACATTGGTAGGCTCTATGCTCTGCCAGATGATCTGGAATACATTGGGATAGTTCTGCGGTAATTCCAGTTCCTCCTTCATACGGAAAATATCCCTTTTTTTCACAGCCATCTGCGCAATCCGGAGCGGTTTCCTCCTATATTCCACCGGTTCCTCATGATATAAATCCACTGCCGTTTCTTCGTCATACATCATTTCCGCCGATATCCGCAGCGAAATCAATGCCTGTACGCTGAGTTTTCTGGAATTGATCAGTCCTACCGTCAGATCCTCCAGATTCCATTTTACATTGGCACTGTCCCCGCTCTCCACCCCTTCCGCATAAAGCTGTTCCTCAAAAGGCAGGCTGCCCTCCAAACAGGCCGGGACAGGATGTTCCCCTTCCGTCAGATACATTACAAGAAACTGCATCTTCCCCTTTACTGTCACATGGTCTTCCGTTACCTTCACTTCCTCCAGCGTCACGCTTCCTCTGTCATATATCAGCTTACCCGCATCCGGCTTAGAGTCCGAAATATTTACATCATCTTCCAAAGTAATCTGCGTTGCCGCCTGGCCTTTGATTTGATCCATATGTATATTTTTCTTCACTAACTCCACAAAAATACCTCCGCGCCATCCATTACTATTCCTTGTACTTATAGAAATTGTATGTCGCGAAGGAAGGGTTTATGCCTTATTTACCATCCGTTTATAATCTGAGCCCGGCAGCCGGCAGATTACTCTGCCTTTGCCTTGGCGCACAGTCCGTTCATTCCACGCTCCCGATCAAAGAATGTATATCCTCTATCCCATACTTTTCCATATACCTCTCTATCCCCTCCACTACCTCTGCTGTCGTATATGGATTGACAAAGTTCATGGCACCCACCGCCACAGCCGTGGCTCCGGCCAGCAGAAATTCCAAGGCATCTTCCGCATTGGCAATACCTCCCATGCCGATGATGGGAATCTTCACTGCCTGCGCCGTCTGATACACCATGCGCACCGCCACCGGCTTCACTGCAGGGCCGGATAGCCCCCCTGTCCGATTGGCAAGGACGAACTTCCGCCTATGCACATCAATCTTCATCCCTGTCAGCGTATTGATCATGGACAGCGCATCCGCACCTGCCGCTTCCGCCGCCCGCGCCATTTCCGTTATATCCGTCACATTAGGGCTGAGCTTCATGATGATGGGCTGCTTTGCTTTTTTCTTCAATGCAGACGTAATGGCAAACAGGCTGTCCGCCTTTTGTCCGAAGGCAATGGCTCCTTCTTTCACATTCGGGCAGGATACGTTAATCTCCAGCATATCCGCCTCCGTATCACCCAGGCGTTCCACCACCTCCAGATAATCTTCCACCGTCTTGCCGCATACATTTACGATAATCCGTGTATCGTATTTTTTCAGAAAGGGAAGATCCCTTTCAATAAGCACGTCAATTCCTGGATTCTGCAGGCCGATGGCATTTAGCATGCCCCCATACGTTTCCGCAACCCGCGGCGTAGGATTCCCTTCCCACGGAACATTGGCCACGCCTTTCGTGACTACCGCCCCCAGCCGGTTCAGATCCACAAATTCCGAATATTCCATTCCCGAGCCGAAGGTCCCGGATGCCGTCATCACAGGATTCTTAAATTCCACACCCGCTATACTTACCTTTGTATTCATCTTTTTCCTCCTATTCCGATTGGGCATACCCCTGCATTATATATCCACATCCTTGGCCGGAAATACCGGCCCGTCCGTACAGATGCGGGCATTGTTCACATGGGAGTGGGCATCCTTTTCCACGGTTCTGCATACGCACCCAAGGCAGGCTCCCACCCCGCACGCCATCCGTTCTTCCAGAGAAATATAAGCTTCCGTCCCATGCTCTCCGGCATATCTTTTGATTGCCCGCAGCATGGGCATCGGGCCGCAGGCCATAATCACATCCGCCGACAGTCCGTGTTCCTCCATGACATCCATTACATTGCCCTTCGTACCCACACTGCCGTCCTCGGTAGCCACATACACCCTGGCATATTTTTCCATATCTTCTTTTAAAAACAGCTGACTGTCCCTATAGCCGGCAATCACCGTTACTTCTGCGGCTTTCCCTTCCTGCCGGAGATCCTTTGCCAGCTGCAGCATGGGCGGAATCCCGATGCCCCCGCCCATCAGCAGCACCCTCTTCCCGTCTGCCGCCTCCAGCGGGAACCCATTGCCCAGATTGCCCAAGATCTCAATGCTTCGGTCGGCATGATAACCGGAAAGTTCCTCCGTCCCTTTTCCGGCCACGCGGTACACAATCCGCAGCCTTCCGTTTTCCCGGTCGGCCTCGCATATGCTGATGGGACGCGGCAGCAATGTACTTTCATTATGAGGATAAATACAGAGAAACTGCCCGGCCTTAGCCGTTTCCGCCAAATCCGCCTCCATCCACATATCATATATTTTATCCGCTATCTTCTTCTGTGATATCACTTTCGTTTTTATTTTTTTCTTCTGCCCCATATGGCCTATCCTTCCTTTCGATAAATAATGTTCCCATCGCAGATTGTAGCATATACAACGCCGGGCAGTTCCTTGCCGGCAAAAGGCGAATTCGAGGATTTGGACCGGAAATTACCGGCAGTCCATGTTTCTTCCCTGTCAAAGACTACCATATCCGCCGGTCCCCCTACTGCCAGATATCCGGCATCCAAACGGTAAAATTGTGCCGGCTGCCACGCCATACGGCTCACCAATTCTCTCATTGTGAGATATCCGGCATTCACTAATTCCCGGATTCCCAATGACAGCGACGTTTCCAGCCCGATAATCCCGCTGGGTGCCTCCGTCATCGGTTTTGCTTTCTCTTCCGCGCTGTGAGGCGCATGGTCGGTGGCTATCATATCAATCGTCCCGTCCTGCAGTCCCCGGATGATGGCCTGCCGGTCCGCTTCCTCCCGCAGAGGCGGATTCATCTTCGCCAACGTGCCATATGCCATGACGGCATCCTCTGTCAGAGTGAAATGATGGGGCGTGGCTTCCGCATGGATATGAGAATTCGTTTTTTTTGCCTCCCGCACCAGTTCCACCGCTTCTTTGGTGCTGATATGCTGAATAGAAATGTCCGCTCCCGTACTTTCCGCCAGTTCCAAATCTCTCTTCACCATATCAATCTCAGCCAGCCTGTCCGATCCGCCAATTCCAAAGTATGCCGATGCCTGCCCTCTGTTTACTCCGTTATTTTCAATAAATGCCGGATTCTCTTCATGGAAACTCAGCGGCACACCCAGCCTGGCCGCCTCTTCCATCGCCCGCCTTACCGTTTCCGCCTCCAGCAGCGGCATTCCGTCATCGGTAAACCCTACGGCTCCGGCATCCTTAAGCCCCTCCATATCCGTCAGTTCCCTGCCCTGCATCCCAACGGTAATCGTTCCGCAGCTTCTCACCCGCAGCCCGGTCCCCGCTCCTTTGTCCAGCACATAGGACAGGATTTCCGCACAGTCCACCGCAGGCTTTGTGTTCGCCATCAAAACCACCGTAGTAAAGCCCCCTTTGGCAGCAGCCTCCGCGCCGCTGAAGATATCTTCTTTATAAGTAAACCCCGGATCCCTGAAATGGACATGCACATCCACAAGTCCGGGAGCCACTATTTTGCCCTCTGCATCCACCACCTGCAGGTTTTCCTTTTCCGCCCCCTCCAAAGACATCTCCTCAATCCCGGCCTCCATCCGGACAATCTTCCCTCCGTCCGCCAAAATATCCAGCTTGCCCTCCGTTCCGCTCCGCGGGTCTATGACATAACCTGATTTCACCAACAACATATCTTTCCTCTCCCATCTCCTGCCTGTACTCCCGGAAATTCCATCACACCTGCCTCCGCGGCCGATTTCCCGCCGGATACACCCAAGTCCAATCAGCCTTCATAAATTTATGTGCATCCCACAAGAAGTTGTCACACATACGCAGGCACAGATCGATTCCAATATACATCAATTCCAATATACATTTACATTGTTTCCCTTTCGCCCTGCAAATATCCTGATGCAGGAAAGCAGCCGCTCTGATTCCGTATTTATTTTAACCTAGATTCCATCATTATCCAATACCTTTTTACTCGGAAATGAATTTTTGGGGTTGTGTCTGCGCCGCAGACACAAAAGTAATATCCCTCACCTAAACCGTTTCGGTCTGTATGCTCTCCTCCCTCACAAACATTTTTTCCGAAAAAAGCAATAAAAACATGACTCCTGAGTAAAAAAGAGCATTCCGCGCCGATTCATGCAGAATGCTCTTGCTTCCCATCTGAAATATTTTTTCAGACACGAACTAATTCAAGATTTTGTCAAAAAGTTCCCGGTTCAGTTCTTTATGGAACTGCTCCAGCTGATCGGCTATTTCTTCACAGCACTGGCACACTTCCGGATTGGCGCCGCTTGCGGCATTCCGCAGTTTATATACATGTGCCCACTCCGTTAAGTTCACCTTGAAAATGAAATTACTGGGAATGCCCAGCATATACAGGCCGCGTTTTACATCCGGGCTGTCCTTATACTCTTCCAAAATATACCCGTTCACTGATTTTACATAGGTCTTTCCTTCATATGTCATCGTCTCCGGAAGGGCAATGTTCAGCACCTGCGCCGCCACATCCGTAGGCATTACTTTATCCTCATAATAATCGGACAATTCATAATGGAAGTCCGAAAATTTAGTCCTTGTGCTATTACGGATAATTCTGTTGTCAAATCTCTTAGCATGGGAATCCCAGTCGTCCTGCCCGGCTCTGTGCAGCCCCTCCACGCTAATGGTAAAATCTATAAACCGCAGCATAGTGGTATGCTTCCATCCCCACTTAAGCAGTTTTGCAAACCAGTCGCTGAATTCCTCAAACTCCTGACTTAATTCTTCTTGGTATTCCTTCAGCCTGCCGTTGACATCCAATACTTTATGGCAGACATCATAAATATGCAATTCCAGTTCCCTTGTCCATGAACGGCGGCTCATAAACATAGACACAATAGCATCATCAATTCCTGTAATTGCATTCAGATAGATATTCATAAAATTTTTCTCCTACTTTTTATATACGTTTTCGGTTACGGTAAATTCCCCGCCGGCTCTTCCCGCAATATACAATTGCAGGATGTCAGAAACTGCCTAAAGGTGCTGTTGGACAGCCCATTTTCTGATTTTACCAATAAATCGACTCCATTTCAATCTAAATCTGCACTAAATCTGCACTAAATTTGCATAATCTGCCGGAAAGCCATTTTCCAACACGCGCTACACTATTTTCCCCTTATTGTCGGCCAGTACCCATCCTTTCCAAAGTTCATGCATCTGCCCGGCATGAAATTGCTGAGAATTCTTATGAATCCACGGCCTTACCATAACCTTATCCGGATTTTTATTTAATCTGGCTCCCCAGAAACTGAAGGTAGAATTGGCGCATATATTATGCTTGCAGCTGCTCATCAGCCAAATATCATAAAAACTGTCCTTTCCCTTATTGCAGTCTACAATCGTATATTCTTCCCCCAGGTACTTTTCCCGTGCATAAGCGATATCATCCGAAAACACATAAAATTTCGCCGCAGGATAAGTCCGGGCTATATACCGGACCGCCCCTTCATAATAAGCTTCCGTACAGATATTCCCAAACATAGCTTCATTTTCCGGATCCAAATAATCCCCCCTCCTTATATGGATGCTGACCGATTCCCCTGCCCGCATTTCTTCGGCCAGCGCATGATTCAAAGGGTTCCCGGATTCCGGAAAGACAAACCGCTCTCTCAGTTCCTCCAGAATATCCGCATAATATTTCTCGCACGCAAAATACCCGCATAAGTATTTATTGTCAAAATCAAAAATCTCCGGATGATACATTTCCGTTTCCTGAAATACTTTCTTGGAATGAGGAAACAACTTTCCTTTCGCTTTCTCCAGGATTCTGCCTGCCAGCCCTCCGCTGCCGATGATCATCCTCTTTTCCTCTTCCGTGCAGGCTTCATAAGCCAGTCCGGTGAAATAATCCAGTTCCAGCTGCCTTTTCGCATATACACCGTCCTGGCGGAAACTCTCCGTAAACCATGAAATATCCAGTTTTGCTTCTTTGCCAAGGCTGAGCAGTTTCCGGTACAGTGCATACTGCTGCATCTGATTTCCCAAACCGCCGGCCACCTGTACAATAACCATCCTGTTCCTCCGCTTTCCGTTTATTTTATTATATTTTATATCATATAGTATCGCCAAGACATACCGGCAAATTCCCTATGCCCGCCAAATGCAGCATATCTCCCCTGCATAGTCACACTATATCATCCGTCAAAAACAAAGTCAATTCCGCAGCATGCTTCTTCTATGCGCTGGAGCATGTCTGAAAATTCATTGGAGCCATGGCGATACATTCAGCCAAAACACCGGCGCAGGCAGAAAACCAAAAATTGATTTCCCTGGATTTCCGTGAATAGAAGTTGATAAGCCCCTGCCGTTATGGTATAATTTGTTATTGTCCGGCATAATGAAAACGGGCGAACTGAAATAGGAGAACAAAATGAACCATGCATCCTTTACAATAAAAGAAGCCGCATATTACATCTATTTTTCGGTAATGCTTTTTGCAAAAGGCATTGGCTTGTACGAAGGCATGACTGTCTACAACCTCTGCCTTGTATTCGCCACAGGAATGCTGCTGCTGAAAATGGCCATGGACAGCTATACCTTAAAAGAAGCGGTATGGATAACGGCACTGACCATTCTCGGCATTGTCACATGGCAGAGATCAGATGAAAAAGGGCCGTTTTTATACATTCTTCTTATAATGGGAATGAAGGATATCCCTGTAAAAAGAGTCTTCCGGTTAGGCTGCGCCGTCTGGGGGCTTGCATTTGCCATGCAGCTTATACTGGCTCTGACAGGGCTGCGCACCGGGGCAGTCATGGCACATAAAAAACTGGGGCTAGGCCACATTCTCCGTTGGTCGCTGGGATACCCCCATCCAAACGTATGCCATATTTCTTATGTCATTTTAATTGCATTTTTATTGTATGTCCTTCCTCTGAAAGGGAAAAAACTAATTCGTGCCACCTTGCTTTGCTTTATCGGAAATCTATACGTTTTTTTGTACTCCGTAAGCTATACCGGCTTTCTGTTTGCCACAATTTATCTGGCAGGCAATTTATATCTGAACCTTAGGACAAGCAGGACGAAAGCAGAGAATATAATGCTGCATGCATTATTTCCCTGCTGCGTTTTATTTTCGGTTGCCGGACCGATGGTACTTCGAGGAAAGCTTTTCGAAATCTGCGATAAAATACTGAACAGCCGCTTTTCTCTTTCCAGACACTACATGCTGTACGGCAATTGGTCGCTGTTGGGCAACAAGCAAATGCAGATACGGGAGGAAAGCCTTAATTATACTTTAGACTGTTCCTATACTTATTTATTGATGTATGGCGGAATCGTCATTTTTTCCCTGATGTGTGTCGGCTATATCCTTATGATCCGCCGTTATATAAAGGACGGAAGGAATCAAGAACTGGCCATCATATTCGGATTGCTGATTGCCGGCATATCAGAGCCTTTTCTCTTTAATACCGCATATAAAAATCTGTCAGCCATATTTATAGGAGATTTCCTCTTTGAAATGCTGCAGCATGGAAAGTGCGAAATCTTCCGCCCCTGCCTTCTGAAATGGAAGGACGGGAAAACAGAGTTCTCCTTCCCCCGCAGGCAGGACGGCATGATCCGATGGCTGCAGGCCAAAATCAAAGAGAAACGGTCCCTGTTAGCATGCATCGGCGTTGCGGCCGCACTTTTGGCCGGAGGACTGTATGCCGTATCGGCAGAAATGCCCGACAGTATTTTTATATTGCGGCAGGGAAGCGACCGGTATGAAGAGATTGTTTATTTGGACATAGATGATCTGCCCGAAAATTTTAACAGCCGTATTGTCAGCTATAAAGATTCCGAAACCCCTATGTATGAATTCCGGGGAAATATGCTGACCATGGAATATGTCAGGGGCATAATCAGCGTCGGACTGGCTGCAGGCGCAGTTTCCCCCGGGCTGTATCTGACATATCTTTACTATGCGGGCAAAAAACACAGGAAACAAATCGGATAGGGAGATAACTTGTGAAAATTTTAATGGTCAATAAATTCCTATACCCCAACGGCGGCTCCGAAACCTATATTTTCAAGTTAGGAAAGGAATTCGTCCGGTTGGGGCATGAAGTGGAATATTTCGGCATGGAGCACAGCGGCCGTATTGTAGGCAATCGTGCCGGAAGCTATACCGGTACCTTGGATTTCCATACCGGAAAGCTGGAAAAACTGCTGTACCCTTTTAAGATTATCTACTCCGTGGAAGCCCGGCATAAAATCAGAAAGGTCTTGGAAGACTTTATGCCGGATGTGGTGCATCTGAACAATTTTAACTTTCAGCTGACTCCTTCCATTATATATGAGATAAGAGCCTATGATAAAAAACGGGGCAAAAAGACGGCATTGATCTATACGGCACATGATTACCAGTGGGTATGCCCCAACCATATGTTCCGGATACCGGCACAGGGAGAACTGTGCATGAGATGTGCGGAAGGAAGATACGGAAACTGTGCCAAATACCGCTGCATCCACAATTCCAAAGCGAAAAGCATCCTTGGAAGCGTAGAAGGAAAAATCTATTATTTACTGAAAACTTACCAAAAGATAGATAAAATTATCTGCCCCAGCGAATTTATGAACCGTTCCCTTTCACGCAACCGGCTTTTCAAGGGCAGCACTGTCACGCTGCACAATTTTATTGATGCCATGCCGGATAAATTACCGGCCGAAAAGAAAGACTATGTGTTGTATCTTGGGCGGTATGCGGAAGAAAAGGGAGTCAGGACATTGGCCCAAGTCTGCAGGGAACTTACGGATATCCCCTTTCTGTTTGCAGGCAGCGGCCCTTTAAAAGATGAAATTGCCGCATGTCCCAATGTCAGTGAGAAAGGCTTCCTGTCGGGCGATGAACTGAAACGCATCATCCGTGAAGCAAGGTTTATGGTCTTTCCGTCGGAATGGTACGAGAACTGTCCGTTCTCGGTAATGGAAGCACAGATGTACGGAACCCCTGTCCTTGCGGCAGATATCGGCGGAACCCCCGAACTTGTGCGCAGCGGAGTGACCGGAGAACTGTTCGCCAGCGGAAACAAAGCAGATCTGAAAGAAAAGATACGGAATCTATGGGAAAATAAAGAACTCTGCCAAAAATATGCGCAGAACTGCAGACATATTACCTTTGACACACTGACAGAATATGCAGAGAAGCTTCTTGAAATATACGGGCAGCAACGAAGAGACAAATAGCCGTGGCTGTGGTCGGCAAATCACAGAACACAGAAAGGCATGGTCAATAAAATGGCAAAAAGAACATTATACGGAACGGTGATTGTGACATACCGATGCAATGCACGCTGTAATATGTGCGATTGTTTTAAAGATCCTACCAAACCCAGTGAGGAAATCACTTTGGAAGATATTAAAAAACTGCCGGAAATGGCTTTCACAAACATTACCGGAGGAGAGCCGTTCATACGTCAGGACATACCGGAAATCGTGGAAGAATTATATAAAAAATCCGACCGCATTGTAATATCCACAAACGGATATTTTACCGACCGCATCATTGATTTATGCAAAAAATTCCCGAAAGTAGGCATCCGCATCAGCATTGAAGGGCTGCAGGAAACCAATGATAAAATCAGGGGCATCCCGGACGGATTCAACAGAGGATACCGTACATTGAAAACCTTGGTGGAAATGGGGCATCCGGACGTAGGTTTCGGCATGACCGTTCAAGACATGAACTGCGAAGACCTTGTGCCGTTATACGATATTTCCAATGAACTGGGCATGGAATTTGCCACGGCCACACTGCACAATTCCTTTTATTTCAGAAAGACCGACAATAAAATCAACGATAAGAAAAAAGTAGCGGAAAACTTTGAGAAATTAATCAATGAACTGTTAAAAAGCAATTCTCCGAAAAAATGGTTCCGGGCCTATTTTAACCATGGGCTAATCAATTATATTTACGGAAATAAGAGACTGCTTCCATGCGATATGTCAAAAAATGCATTTTTCATTGATCCGTTCTGCGATGTCATCCCATGTAACGGCATGGAGAAAAAAGCAGTGATGGGCAATCTGCGGCAGCAGACTTGGGAAGAGCTCTGGAACTCCGGCCAAGCGGAAGAAGTGAGAAAATGCGCCCGAAACTGCGGCAGAAACTGCTGGATGATCGGAAGCGCCTCCCCTGCTATGCACAAATATATTTGGGTTCCCGGCTGGTGGGTAATCCGGCATAAATTTCTCAAAAGGGGCAAATACAGTTTAAAAGAAAATAAATTTATGTAAATTCCGTGGAACGCGTCCGAACATTCATTTTTCCGGCCTGCATACTCTGGATGGCATACTGTTTGAAGATAGTTAGAAGGATAAGAGGTACCCGCATGAAAAAAATTGCGAGACAGCTGAACTACATTTTTAATAAAAAAGAAAAGATAAAACTGATATTTGTCCTGATCATGGTCATCATAGGCAGTTTTTTTGAACTGATAGGCGTTACCAGCTTTATGCCTTTCATTGAGATATTGATGGATGAATCCGTCATCCATGAAAATGAATATCTGAATTTTTTCTATGAACTTTTTCATTTCTCAAGCAACCAGTATTTTCTGGCGGCTTTAACAGGCGTGATTATATTTATTTATATATTTAAGAATGTTTTCCTTGCCTTGGAGAAAAATGTCATATACCGTTTCTGTTACCGTACCCAGCTTCACATATCTACCAGATTATTAAAAGCCTATATGGAAGAACCCTATACCTTTCATCTGCAGAAAAACATTGCGGAACTGCAGCGGAGCATGCAGGAAGATACCGACTTATTCGCAAAAGGCATTATCCATATACTGGAACTGATCATGGAACTGACCGTATGCGGAGTACTGGGCATTTATCTGTTCATCGTTAGTAAATCCATTGCCATCCTTGTGCTTGTCATGCTGCTGCTGTGCACCGGCACGTTTGTAGTGGTATCCAAAAAATATTCCGCACGGATCGGCGCCGAATGCCAGAGATATAAGGGAAAATTATACCAATGGATGAATCAGTCCTTAGGCGGAATCAAGGAAGTAAAGATTCTTGGAAGGGAAGAATACTTTATCAATGAATATCAGGCCTATTTCCACAAATTTGTCCACGGGCTGCGCATCAACCGCTTAATCGGCGAAATGCCCAGATACTTTGTGGAAGCTTCCTGCATGACGGGGCTTCTGGTAGCCATTCTGGTCAAAATGTTTTTCGGCTATAACGACATTACGGTATATATCCCCCAGCTTACCGTCTTTGCAGTAGCTGCGTTCCGTTTACTGCCTTCTGTGGGGAAAATCAGCGTACATGTGGCGGATATCCTCTACTCCCTTCCGTCTTTTGAACTGATATACCATGATTTGAAAGAAATTGAAAACATACCGGCTAAAACGCAGGACAAAATAAAAAATTGGAGTTTTGAGAACGCAATATCCATCCAAGACGTAGTTTACCATTATCCCGATTCGGAAGAGCCGGTCATCAACCGCGCCGATTTTCTTATTCCTAAAGGAAATACCGTTGCTTTCATCGGGTCTTCCGGTGCCGGGAAAACCACCATGGCCGACATCATCCTCGGGCTGCTGGAGCCTAATGCCGGACAGGTACTGGCAGACGGAATGGATGTGCATAAGAACCCTAATATATGGCACCGTTCCTTGGGATATATCCCACAGGTTATTTATCTGTCGGACGATACCATAAGAAACAATATCGCTTTCGGCATCAGCAAAAAAGAAATCGATGACAATTCTGTCATTGCCGCACTGAAGAAAGCACAGCTATATGATTTCGTCAAAGGGCTTCCGGATGGGCTGGATACCTTCGTAGGGGACCGGGGCATCCGACTGTCCGGCGGGCAGAGGCAGCGTATCGGCATTGCAAGAGCCCTTTACCATGACCCGGAAATTCTTATTTTAGATGAGGCCACTTCCGCTCTGGACAATGAAACGGAAGCTGCCGTCATGGAATCCATTGAAAACCTTCAGGGAATGAAAACCATGATTATTATTGCCCACAGACTGACCACCATAAAAAATGTGGATATTATTTATGAAGTTTCCGACGGAAAAGTAATACGGAAATCGGCGGAAGAGGTGTTTGGGCATAATGCATAAGTCCGGAAGCAGCATTCTTCCCATTGAGAGAGGAGCATGAAGGTAAAGTGAAAATTGTATTTGTAGTTCCCGATATGGTGGGAGGCGGAACGGAACGGATTGTCTCTCTTCTGGCAAACGAATATGTAAAAAGAGGCATAGACACATCCGTCCTTATCTTTGCCGGAAACACAGTGGAATATCCTCTGGATCCGCGTGTGGAAGTCGTTATTGCAGGAGGCCCCTCGGGCGGAAACTTGGGAATCCGACTGAAAAGAATTAAATTTATGCGCCAATACTACCGGAAAAACAAAGATTGTGCCATTTTTGCTTTCAGCGTCATGGGTGCCGTCTTTTCTTCCATAGCTACCATCGGGCAGCGGCATTGGACTTTAGTGTCGGAAAGAAGCAATCCGGATGAATATGACCATAAGCGGATCCGTGACTTCTTTTACCGGAGGGCGGACAAAGTCGTCTTACAGACATACGATGTATTAAAATCCTTTGACCGTAAAATACAGGCCAAGGCAGTTGTCATCCCCAATCCCATTGATCCTACTCTCCCCCCCGTATACACAGGAGTCCGGCAAAAGAAAATATGCTGCGCCGCCAGACTGGAACCGGGCAAAGACCATAAGACCATGTTAAGGGCTTTTCATGCTTTCCGGAAAGACTTCCCTGAATATACGCTGGAAATATACGGGAAAGGCAGTCTGGAAAGGGAACTGAAAGCTATGGCAAAGGAATTGGGGATAGATGAGAAAGTTCATTTTCACGGTTTCTGCCCCACAGTCCGAGAAGAAATCCGCGACCATGCCATGTATATCCTGTCTTCAAAATTTGAGGGAATATCCAATGCCCTTATAGAAACAATGTCGATGGGAATGCCGGTGATTGCCACGGATTGCCCGGTAGGCGGCACAAGAATGTGCATCCGGGATCACGTAAACGGCATTATGGTTCCCGTAGAGAACCCTAATGCACTGGCCGAAGCCATGAAAGAACTGGCTTCAAATGAAGAACTGGCTCGGAAAATTGCCCGGAACGCCGCTAAATTAAGAGAAAGATTTTCCATTGAAAAAATAGCCGGTCAGTTTTTGGATTGTATGGAGGAAAACAGATAAGCATGCGTGTCCTGTTGATAAACCCTATTTTATATACTGCAGAAACAGACGAGATTCCCAAAGTGACATCCATTAAAGATACCATGATATATTCCATGTGCCTTGGATTCCTGGAAAACGGAGATATTCCCACATTAATAGCAGCTTCGGATTATAAACCCACCGTCAGGGAGGACTATCCCTTTGAGATTGTCTGGATGGATACGGCTCTGAAAAGGCTTTTCAAGCCCAGATGTCTTCCCTGGCTTCCCGCACTGAGTGCCTATATTAAGAAAAACCGGGCACTGACAGACGGCATTATAACAAGCGAAGTATTCTCCCTCTGTTCTCTCACTGCCGTGCGGAAAGCACCCGAAAAAACAATTATTTGGCACGAACTCGGCGCACATAATAAAATGATGCATTACATTCCGTCCAAAATATGGTATCATATGGTGGCAAGGATATTTTTCCGGAAAACCCCGATTATTGCAAGATCGCAGCATGCCCGGCAATTTATCGGCCGGTTCTGCCCACGGGTCAGCAGCACAATTATTGACCACGGCGTAAATATCGGTCAGATTTATGCAAAAGAAGAAAAAGAAAACCGTTTCGTGACAGTCTCCCAATTGATTGCCCGGAAACGGATTGACCGGATCATTGCAGTGTTTGCCGATTTTATCCGGCAAAAGGAAGGACGGCAGGACTATATCCTTGATATTATAGGCTCCGGAGATAAGGAACAGGAATTAAAAGACTTAGTTCGGAATGCCGGAATAAAAGAAAATGTGATTTTTCACGGAAAACTGTCCCATAAGGAAATGGCTCCTCTTGTGGCAGGCGCAAAAGCCATGCTTGTCTACACGGAAAAAGACAACAGCATGGTGTCCATCGCGGAAAGCATCGCTGCCGGAACCCCGGTCATAACGACTTCCGTACCTTTTAATTCTTACTATATTGAGAAGGAACATCTGGGAATCGTAAAGGACGGATGGAATCAGGATGACTTGGACATCCTCTGCCGCCAAAACAAAGAGTTTGTAAAGAACTGCATGGCCTACCGCGGAAAATTATCCGCATCCTATGGCGCCGGGCAGTTTGTAAGCATTCTCAAAGAATTACGTTCTTGAGCGTGTCTGAATTCATTCCTGACAGGAGCCGCGGCTTAAGATCATGCTCTTGGCACATACTAACATTTTAAGGAGGGAAACCGTCTTATGCGTGTATTATATATGTCGCATCGGTATCATACCAATCAGAACACCATCATGAAAGGCTGGGTGGAAAACGGGCATAAAGTCTGTTTTCTAAGCCAATATGCAGGCAAAATAGAAGATTATACTTACGTCCGCCCTGTCATAGTGGGGTATTCTGCCTTTTTCCGTTTGATAGATTATATATATGTCCATATTTTGTTCCGCAAGGATCCTTATGCCATGGACATGAAACTGAAATGCGGCATACCGCCCATATGGAAACTCTATAAACTAATTAAAGACTTTAGGCCGGACGTAGCCATTCTGAGAGAACGTTCCATATATACGATCTGCACCACCGCCATCTGCCGTTTACTGCATATCCCTACTATTTTATATATTCTCAGCCCGGTCTGGGAGAAACCTAAGAAAATGGATTTGGCTCACAGGATTGTATGGAAACTGGTTCCCGAATACCGCATGACCCCCTCTTTGCTTGTCGGCACGGATTACTCGGGTTTAGTCAAGGATAAGAAAGCCCTTTTTGCCCCCTTCCTGATGGAACCGAAAATATCCCCCGAAGATAAATGTTATTTCAAAGACGGCAGGATAAATGTTTTCAGTATCGGGAAATATCTGGAACAGAAAAATCACTTTATGATGATAAAGGCAGTAGAAAGCCTGCTCGGCAAATATCCTCTGCATCTGACGATAGCAGGCGAAGTTTCCAACGGCTTTCACAAAGAACATTTCCGCAGCCTGCAGAAATATATAAAAGAACATCATTTGGAGGAACATGTCACTCTGCTGCAGAACCTGAATAAAGAGCAAGTCTTTGCCCAATATGGGCAGGCCGATATCTATGTGCTGCCGGGCACCCATGAAGCCGCTTCCGTCACCATGATAGAAGCAATGGCCTGTTCCGTGCCGGCCATAAGCGGCTCTGACAACGGCACCGCCAGCTATATCGAGGAAGGCATTACCGGCTATGTATTCAAAGACTGCGACTTGGAAGACTTAAAAGAAAAGCTGGAACTGATAGTATGTGACAAAGAAAATATCATAAAAATGGGAAAAGCCGGGTATGAGCATGTCCTTGCCCACTTCCAATTTGCCAATTACTATCGTGTAGTGAAAAAGATACTGCATAAGCTAAAATGTCATTAACTTAAGTGCCCGCCGATATCAGGAATCCTGTTTTTCTTCGGACATGTTTTCCCGCCATCGGGCAAAAAGAAATCCCGTACCGTCATCTGCCACAGCCATGACGGTACGGGATTATTTTCTGCCATCAATCCCAAACAGTAAATTTCAGTTCCTATAGAAGGAGAGCAGCACCAACAGCAGCGGAAGCAATGCCCGCACCCACAAAAGCATTTTTACGCTAATCCCGCTCTCCTTCTCTTTCCATTTAGCCGCCTGCGGAAATTTGGAAAGATTGATAAAAAGCAGCAATACAAAAGCGGCAAAAACAACGGAAGATGCTATCACATAAACCGGATTCCCATATTCCATCACATTTTCTTTTATGCCATGAATACGTTCCAGCCAGCCTAGCTTTATATCCGGAATAAACTTACGGACAAAATCAAAGACATACCAATTAGAGAAAAATCCTCCGTTGGTAAGGTAAAATTTTAATGCAATCCCCATATTAATTACGCACTCTGCCAGCAGGTTATAAAACAGCCTGTCCGTTTTGACGGCAAAAAGAATATATAGGAACGGGAACAGATAAATTACTCTGTAATGTTTGTAATCCGCAAACATAAAAAACAAAAGAAACGGAACAACCACGGCATAGACAAGTTCTTCTGCCCTTTGCCCCCCCCATGGACGTATATAAATCAAAAAGTAGAAAACGATCAGGGAAACTAGAAATAAGGAAATGCTGATTCCCGACGGGCTGCTCACTGTCATCCCCAGCGTTGCCTCCAGCTGCCCCGCCCCCGGCCCCATGCTCATGGATTCCTGATACATCGGCGCATTCCTATAAATCAGATGGAACAGGAGCATAGGACTCATGCCGATTATGGCATCCCGCAGGATTTTCCATATATTCTTTTCCGTCAGGAGCAGGACTGCCACATAAGCTATTAAAATATATGGCTTCGCCCCCATACTCAATGCCGCAAAAAGCAGAAACCTATTCCTCTTGCCCTGTATAAGCTGATAAACTGCTATCACAAACAAACAGATAGAGATTATGTCGGTCTGTCCGGCAAAATAAACTGCCGTCATGGCAAAAGGAAAAGAAAAAGCAAGATAAACCGCTTCCGTCCGCCCTTCTGTCTCTATCTTCATGACGGTCAATATACGATAGGTAAAAGAAACCGTAATGAAATAAACAAGAACCACAAATATTTTAGAGTACAGCAAAGTCCATGCATGCCCTACCGCAATAACGCCGAAAAATCTTTGCAGAACCCATATGGGCAGATTCCACACCGCCCAGGGAATCAAAGCGAGATAATTGGAACCCATATAGGAGCTGTCCAGATGATAAATATTCCGTGCACAATATTCGTAATAGCCATATAAATTCCCGTCTGCCAGGCAATCCCATAAATTCAGAGTCCAAGCCGTCAAAGATTTCAAGTCTATATAGCCATAAGAAACGAATAAAATGCCGCTTACGAGTAATGAAAATAAAAACAATGAAAACCATTCACTTTTCCTGAATTCTGACAACCTCTTAACCATTTTTCTTCCTTTTCTTCCCTTTGTACAATACGCACGTTTTTTTCAGCACATCTTCCCAGTTATATTTGGAACATATAAATTCGGAAGCGTCTTTTTTATAGTTCTCCACTTCTTCCGTATGGCTTAACAGATAGTCCAGCTGTCTCCTCAGATCCGCCACATTCCCTTTTCGGAAAGAAGCTGCGTGACCGCCCACCACTTCCATATTTTCCGCAATGTCACTGACCAGACAGCAGTTTCCGTAACTCATCGCCTCCAGCAGGCTGATTGCCATGCCCTCCACATCGCTGGGCAGCACAAACAGGTATGCATTGGAATAAAGTTCCTCCAAAATCTCCCCCTGCACAAAGTCCGTCATAACAATCCGTCCGTCTTTTTCCGCCATTGCTTCTATCCGTCTGATATAATCCACGGAATGGCTGCTTCCGCCGGAAATTACCAATTTTTTATCCGTTTCCGTTTTCCGGAATGCCTCTATCAGATAATGCAGCCCTTTTTCCGGCACCAGCCTTGCCAAAAACAGAATATACCCGTCCTTCTCCAAGCCATATTTCTCTTTGATTAAGTTCACCGGCCTGAGAGTCGGCGCATTGATTCCGTTAGGAATATAATGAGTATTTCTATGGTAAGTTTCCTTAAAATATTTCTGTACATTCTTTGAGAGGACAATCACTTCATCCGCATGTTTTGCCGCCATCTTTTCCCCGAATTTCAGTACAAATGAAGCAAACCTTCCCCATTTGGCCCTCTGCCAGTCCAACCCATGAATCGTAGCCACTACCCGTATGCCAAATAATTTCGGAATCCAGAGCATGGCACACGGCCCTTCCGCATGATAATGGATCACGTCATACCTGCCGGGCAAGGCACGCAAAGTGGCAAGAAAAGAATAAACAATTGCATTTAGCTTCCCATTGCGGAAAGTCGGCACTACGATAAGCCGTATTCCTTTATAATATTTCCCATTCTTCCCGGCCGCATCAAATTCTTTCCCGGACACATGATACCCCGAACGGTTATAAGCATCTACCGCATATCCCTTTTCGCTGAGACGCGTGGACAGTTCATTGACTACCACCTCCACACCGCCCTCTCTGGAAGGTATCCTCTTCTGCCCTATCATTGCTACCTTAAATTTCTTTCCCATATAACTACCCTTTCAGTTCCTATATAGCCGGCCGACACAGACCGTTTTATCATTCCATCCAATAATACCACATTTCTCCTGTTTTTCATACTAAAGTTTCTAAAAGTTTCTCCCCTTTCCTTTTCCCCTTGCTTTGCGGAAAACCGTCTCCCACACATACTTGAATTCCTCGCACCGGCAAAATACCCCTAAAAACAGCCCGTTATACACCACCGAAATCATAATTACCATAACCGCAAACCCCGGCACGGACACCGAAGTCATCAGCCTGCTTTTCAGCCACGCTAACAGCAGCAGCACAAAAACATTTACCCCTATATATTTCACGGAATCTCTGAAGTATATGTATGCGCCCCGCCCAAAACATACTTTATAAATAATAAGGGGCTTCGTGATGTTGGCAATCAGGCCGGACACGATAGTTCCTATATAAATGCCCACCAGCCCGATTCTCTGCACCAGCACAATGGAAATCACCAAATTCACGCCTCCCTGAATCAGCGTCAGATACTTATCCTGTTCGAAAACCCCGGCTGCCGTCTTATAATTGGACAGCACGATGCGCTCTCCTTTAAAATAATAGTCCACCATAATACATCCAATGACAAGATCCGGCAGAATCCTTGCCTCCCCCACCCACAGCACAATCAGCGGCGTCAGCATCAGATAAAACCCGATGGCGGAGAAACCGTATATCCAGCATGCCGCAAAGCGGTATACACGGAACAGAAGATACTGTTTTTCCTTATTTTCCGTCGCTATCAGATTTCCGAAACCGGAAAGCACGGAATTGAATATGATATTCACGAAATTCGAAACCGAAGAGATTACATAATTATAAGTGCCCACAAATCCCACCGTGGTCACATCAATAAACGCGCCGATAATCATCGTATCCGTCTGCAGCCGCGCCATATCCCCTACCTTATGGAATACCAAGGCCTTTGTCTGACTGACAATTTCCCCCACTTCCTCCTTGGAAAGCTTCTGCACATTTTTCTCCTTCAGGTAAGGATACAGCCTGTCCAAATAACAGCTGACAAATATCTTCTGGATCAATTCCACCCCGGCTGCTGTCAGCAGATAAAGATAAAAATTGGGCATCCAAAGAAGACCTGCAATTTGTAGGGATACCGTGACCGCTTTTGTAATTGTAATGATATTGGTCTGAATATAATTTTTCTGCTGTGCATTCACCAGACTATATTTATACGATACGAAATAAGTGCTTACTGTATTAAAAAGAAAGATAAAATAATAAATGGTTAAATCCCGCCATGCATTCCTGCCGGGATCCTCAATCAGATATTTTAAGAACGGCGCAACCGCCACGCCGATTGCCGCCACCACGCAGCCTATGGTTCGGTATGCCTTTTTATACAGAAACATATATGATTTTATTTTCTCATAGTCATTCCTGGCCACCGGCGCGTATAAGCTGAAATTAAAGGCCGTCCCGATTCCCAGTTCCGCCAAAGACAGAACCGTCAGAATATTCGTATAATAATCATTCACCCCCGTCAGGGTATCACCCAGATGCTCTATGAAGATCTGCCGCAGCAATGCCCCCAGCAGCAAAGTCACAATATTTCCCAGCCAGCCGAATGTGATATTTTTCGCCGCATATTTCACTCTTCCCATAATTTCTCTACTTCTTTCCCTATCCGCATGGCATTTTTCTTATATTCCGGCATTACCCGGCGTAAGTCCTGCCGTATTTCTTCCTCATAATCTTTCAGCCATTCAAATGCCCCGATCAGATCCTCTTTCTCCTGCAGCTGCTGAACCGGGATGACATAGTTCTCATAATCCCCGAACAGATCCCGGGCTATCCCTCTGGCCTTTACCGAATACCCCACCGCCAGAGTGGGGACGTTGGAAGAGTAAGCCGCAATGGTAGCATGCGTCCTGGCTCCGATAAACATACGGCACCTTGCGATATATCCTTTCAGTTCCTCACAGGAACCATCCTCTATCAGCACCACCCTGCCGCTGTCCCGGAATGCCTCGTAAAGCTCCCGCAGCGGCTTCCGGTCGTCATTTCTTTCCCAGACCACATGAGGAATCAGCGCTATCTGCATATCCGTCGTCCGGATAATATGCTCCGCCAATGCCTTATAATTGGACATGGTAATGCCCTCTCTCGCCTCATTGCCCTGAACCATAGGACTTATATTCAGCCCCACCGTATTCCCCTCCGCAAATCCCACCGGCAGCGGCAGTTCCTTTTTCCCAAGCGTAAATGCCGGATCCGGAAGCAGCCGCAGCTTCCCTTCCGGCACCACTTTCTTCAAAGCACCATAAGTAATGGATTCTCTTGCAATAATCAGATCATAAAGATTCATGTCCTCCGCCATTGCGCCCCCGGCTGTCAGCAAATCCGGCTCAATGGAACAGCCCAGCAGCACCGTCCTAACCCCCCTGTCATGAAACGCCCGGTTCGCCAGCATCAAATCCCTTACCATAATATCATAGCAGTAATTATCCCCCCCGATAGAAACCGCCAGCGGATGCCGGCCTGTATGCCTTTTTTCCCCTGTCCGGCTCACAGGCAAATCTTCACACGCCTTTTTCCCGTTTCCCCCATACTTAAGCAACGGCCTGTCAAAGACCGCCCCATACCGGTAACGCAGAAAAGATTCCCCATCCTTTGTCAGCTTTCTCCAGCCATAATACATAATATGAGCCAATTTATGTTCCGAAAAATGCCTTTCCTCCGCCAATTCGCACAGCACATCCCCCCCGGGGGAAACCAAAGAATATTTCCGGTCTTCCCTCTCGCTGTTGGTGATCACCAACGGTTTTTCTTTCAGCATATGACACAGGCTGTTAACAATTGCCTCACAGCCATGATTCCCGCTCCCTGCATGCATATATAACACAATTCTCTTCTCCGGCATAACAGCCCCCTATCTGATTACTATTTTATCCTATTCGAATCTCTCTCAAACCAAAAATTTCCACTTACAGCGATACCATAACCGGTACAGTCCCATATAAACCCCCGGAGCACAGCCATACACCCTTACTTTTATCCGATACCCCCTGTCCAGTTCCCTAAATACCCCCCGTTTCGCGCCGTACTTTCTCACCAAATCCAGACAATATTTCCCGGCCTCCGCCTTTTCCCTTCTCTCTTTCCCCGGCAGCTGCGCCAGTTTCCCCACCACCAGCATCACGGATATAAGAAGAATGGCTTCCGTCCGCTGCGTCAGCCTGGCGGTACCCTGCTTCCCGATTTTTTCCAAAGCCCTCTGCCAACAGGTGATCTGATCCATATAACTGTCCTTAAATCCACGCCGCATCGCCCCGGCCTCATTGGAGAAATACCCGTATCCTTTATAATTGCCCCTGCAGAACCGCTTCCCCTGCATGGCCAGTTCCAGCAGAAACAGCATATCCTCCCCTATGGTCAGCCCGGTATCAAATCTAAGTTTTCCTACGCTTTCCCGCCGATATAGCTTACTCCAGCATCTGGTATCGCTGCGCAGAATTCCTTTTTCCACGAATCGGCTTCCGGAAAGCCGTTCCACCTCCGGATCTTCCTTTCCGCAGATAGCCTGAAATTCTACGCCTTGGATGCCTTTGCCGTTTCCCCGAAATTCAAAATACTCGCATCCCGCTACGTCACAGCCTGTTTCTTCAGCCATGCCCACCAGATATTCCAGCATATCCCCGGCAAGGATATCATCCGCATCCACAAATGTCACATACTCCCCGCAGCACTCCTGCAGCCCTCTGTTCCTTGCCGCGGACACTCCCCCATTGGGCATATGGAACACTTTGACATTCTCATGGCTATCGGCAAATCGGTCGCAGATCCGTCCGCTGCCATCCGTGGATCCGTCGTCCAGAAGCAGAATCTCCGTATTTCTATAAGTCTGTCCCAGCAGGCTTTCCATACACCGCTCCAAGTAGGGAGACGCATTGTATACCGGCACAATAATACTTACGGTTTCACTCATTACCTTTCCCCCTCAGTTCTTCAGCCTGTCATATACCCGGAAAATCCCCCGGGTGACTGCAATTGCTCCCCAAGACGGGTGACGCAGTATAAAATAGAGTATCCTGTTTGTCCTGTCGGATACTTTAACCGGATTTTCCTCTAGAATCCTCACGTTTCTCCTGTCCCTGCATATCTCCCTGACACGGCCGGCATATCCGGCCGGCCCTCCCCTTATTTCATTCTTTAAAGCCAGCAGCAGCAAATATATATATTCTCCGGCCGCCTGTCTTTCTCCGCTCTTCCTTCCCTTCTTCTTGTAGATCTCTTTTATCGTGCGGTACAGCATCCGTATTCCCCGATACAGGCCGGCGTCATACTTATGCACCATGGACGCTTCGTTATACAGATAATGATAATAGAGCGCCCCTTCCATAATCACCAGCCGGCGGCAGTCCAGCAATGCCGGAAGAGTAATGTTCACGTCCTCACCCATGGCAATCTCCGGGCGGCAGTATTTCATGTTTTTCTCGATTAAACTTCTGGAAAATAACTTCATGCAGCGCGACATGGACACCCGGCGGTTTTCATGCCCCAATAGATGATCCTTAATTTCCCCCTCCAGTTTCTTTCCTTCATAAATCCCCGGAGCCAGCCCGTGATAATGCTCCGTTGTCCTCTTGGGGCGGTCAATGACAAAATTGCAGCAGATAACTTCCTCCGCGTCCCCGCTTCCGCCGGAAAGATACCGGGCCATATCTGCCAGCATATTCTCTTCCACCCAATCGTCACTGTCCACAAACCCCAAATATTCTCCTCTGCTGACCCGCACTCCGGCCTGCCATGCGCTCACCAGCCCGCCGTTTTCTTTATGCACCACCCGTATCCTGCTGTCTTCCTCCGCAAATGCATCACATAAGGCCGGACAGCCATCCGGCGAGCCGTCGTCCACCAAAACGATCTCCATATCCTTATATTCCTGCTTCCGCAAACTGTCCACACACCGCTTCAGATATGCCTCCGTTTTATATACCGAAACAATAATGCTGATCCCTTTTCCTGCCATCCTCTGTCCATATGCTCCTTTCTATTTGCAAATACATTCTTATACGTTCCCGTTCCCTCAATACTGCCGGATCATGCTGTCTCTTCCCGGCAATCAGACAATATTCTGTAAAGACTTCAGATAATCATCCATTCTTTCCAGATGTTCATTCCTGCTGCCATATAAAGATATATAAGCGTTTCTCGCCTTATCGGCATAATATTTCGCTTCCTTTTTATTTGAGGAAATGTATAATACATATGCCAGCTGCTCATAGGAAATGGCTGTCATTTCGTTCTTTTCCCCATAAATCTTTTCCCGGATTGCTATTGCATGTCTATAAAAAACTGCCGCATCCTGCATATATCTGCCCACACTCAGGCTGTTTCCCATATTATGATAAATATAGGCTGCCGATTCGCTCTCCTCCATATGTGTCTTTTTGATTAAATCCAATGCCTTCTGCAAATATTCCGATTCCCTGTCGAGTCTCTCACGCGCCCGCCAGATGCCGGCCATGGAATTATATATCTGAATCAGGCGGATAGAATCGGCCCCATATACATCTTCCGTTATTCTTTTTGCCTTTTTTATATACTTCCATGCTTCCTTTCCGTTTCCGCTATCCAAATATGCGATACACATATTCTGGTATATGCCCAGCAGTTCTCCTCCTCGTTTTCCTGCATTTCTAAGCAATTCCTCTGCCCGTTCATATTGTTTTAACGCCTTTGACAAATCGCCCTGCGCTTTATATACCCTTCCGATGTTATTATGCAGAGATGCGTTGCCATAATATTTTTCACCGTATTTGCCGATCTGATAATTCAGTAAGTCCTCATAGATATCCAATGCCTCGGCATATTTGGACTGTACCCGGTATACCACAGCCTTCCACAGCAATACACTTCTTCCCTTATCTGAGTATTTCTTATTCCTGTCATGATATATTTGGATGGCTTGGTCACAAACTTTTTCCCCTGCCATAAGATTCTGAACAGACCAGAAATAATTTAAATATTCCGCAAGTGCATCTGCATACATCGGATGTTCTTCCCCAAGCACGCTTTTCACTGTGGAAAGCGCTTTCGTATACCAAGGCACACTCTTCTCAGCCTCTTCCAGCCCTATCCATGCACCAGCCAGAATCCATAGCTTTTCCACATCCTCCAGTTCAATTTCTTTTCCTATGTACTCCTGCTCCGCATCTTCCACTAGGCCTCTGACAAATTCCGTTTCCTGATTGGAAAGATACCCCCTTACACTGTCCCAGCTTTCTATGCAGGCCAAATACATAGAAATATCCTTCTTCCCGCCATGATTCTGTATTCTTTCCTTCATTTCCTGATACCTTGCCGACTCCAACGCATCATCGCCGGATAGTTCTTCCCTATCAAAATCATATATTCTGTCCATTGCTTTATCGGAATCCTGAAAGGTAAAGTGATACAAAATACAGGAATACAAATCCCTTGCATTCCTTGAAAGCAGCAAATGAAAATAGGGTGACATGCCGAACACAAATAGCTTTCCAATGGCAAGTATCTGATCCCGCATAAAATTCAGCTTTTCAATAACCGCATCGTCCCCAAAGCGAATCCCTAAGATCTGTATATTATAGACGATTATCACTTTTGCATCCGACTGGGAAGCCCACCTTCTGAAATCCTGCGAATTCACCATTCCTGTCTCTTCATTGTCGTCTGCAATATTATGGGCAATAACCTTTTCTTTCCCGATTCTCTCCTGAATCATGGAAACCCGTTTTATCTGATTCTCAGACTGAAACAGGCATATTCCATGCGAAACCTCTCCTAAAGTCATCAACAGCATTTCCATCTGTTCTTCGTTTTTCCGAGTATCGTTTCCCATATCCTATGCCCCCATCTCAATATCATTATCCTGCTATTTTATTATTTTCTACAAGCCATTTTTCCACTAAAGGATGCAAATCACACCATCTTGTTCCGTTATATTCCAAAACCGCGCCGATCTGCAGCAGTACCGTTATCTCCTCCGAAGAGGAAACATGTTTATTTCCTTTATAAATGTCCTCCATCTTTCCGATCAGTTCGTCGCTGTAGCGTCCGTTGATGTCCGATTCCAACACTGCCAATGCTTTTCTTGCGTCCTCCGGTTCTATCTTTGCGGATTTCCGGAGTCTGGCCCGCAGCGCCGCATCGCAGATGCACCGGAATAAGTCTCTGATATACCCCCCTGTATAACGGATCAATTCCGACAATGCCTCCTCCGCAAATAAAGAAAGTTCCGCACGTTTTTCAATGATAGACCGCACTGTCTCCACGCCTTCCGTATAGTTTGGCTGATAACTTCCCTGCTGCCAATTCTTTATTTTAATCATGGGCAGCTTTTCCGGATTGGGGAACCATACTTGAATATCCTTATATTCCGGCGTATAGCTTAAAGAAATCGGAAAAGTCACCAGCAAATGAATGGGAAGGCCCTGAAATCTGGAACCGTTCTCATGAAAGATTTTCCGGGCCTGCTGCAGCGGAATTTTATCCAATCCGTCCAAAATCACAAACGGTATTTCCGGACATTTCTTCTTTTCCAGATGCTCCCTGATTTCTTCAATCACATCTTTAATCTGGTGAATCAGTTCACTGCTGCGCGGCTCTATTTTCATGCGTATTTCCCTTTTGGATTCCGCACTGTTTTTCAGAATTCCCCGCACATTGGCCAATATTCCGATTACCTTCTTGATACCCATTTCCGCCCCGATGCCGGCAGAAACTTCTGCCTCCCCCTGCATGGAAATTGTCCTGCTTAATTCTATATCGCTTTTCCAATAATTTTCTATCTTCTTTACAGTGTTTTCACTGATTTTCAGTCCGGCTTCATTTGCTTCGTTCACTAATAAGTCCAATATATAAAACAAAACATCCGTGTACTCTATATCCCCCGAATCCAAATCAATGTCACACCTTCCCATGCAAGTAAGAAATCCCTTTTCTTCCGCCCGATGCTTCAGGCGAAATAATTCCGTCGTCTTTCCTACCCCGGCATGGCCGATAAAGAGTTTATGGATATAGGAACGATGAGAATCCTCCAGAAGTAAATCCATCTTCTCCACAAAACCCGAATACGCATCACCCGTCCTTGCCTCCGTGGCATCCTGATAGAATTGACTGATTTCCCTTTCATCCTGCAGCGGATTTGCATGAAATACATCCTGTATCTGCGATAGTTCCTGCGCTTTTAAAAATAACATGTGCCGTCCTCCTTGCCTGCCCTATATGGACTTCCCTTTACTCATCCCAATACCTGCACAAAATACGGTAAACTTTCCGGTTCACTGCTTTATAGTCATATGCTTTGGAATTTTCGTAAGCATTCCGGGAATATATTTCATAGCATTCCCCTATCCTACGGACTGCAGCCCGTATCCCTTCCGCCGTTCCGTCCGTCTCTTCGGAATCCTGACCGAAATGCAATGCTTCCCCAATGCCCCCCACATTGGTACTGATTACCGGCAGGCCATAGCTAAGCGCTTCCAGAATTGTCATCGGCACCCCTTCAAACACTGAATTCATCACGAGAATATCTGCGCTTGCCATATACTTCTTCACTTCCTCGGGAGCCACTGCCCCTGCAAAATGTACCCGTTCTCCCTCATAGTCCGCCAAATTGCGGTACTCCTCCCCGTTTCCCACAATCGTCAGATGCAGGTTCCCGTATTCTTCCGGTTCCGCTTCCAGTACCGCCCGGATAATCGGCTCTACCCTTTTGTCCTTGGACAGCCGGCCTACAAACAGAAGGCTCCCTCTCCAATGTTTCATAGGCACCGCCGGAGTTTCCGGACAGACTACGGAATTCCGCACCCTGACCAGATTGGAATTATAAGGCCTATAATCCCTCAGACTGTCTTTATCCAGCAGCAGAATACAATCCGCGTCCTTCAGTATCCATTTTAAATATGCCGCAAATCCCTTTTTTACCAACACATTTTTCTGAAAAAAGCGGAATCCCCGCTCCATATTAAAATAACTGCCATGGGAGAAAATCACACACTGGCTACGCATACAGAACAGTTTCACCGCCCCATATGCCTCCGGCGTATGAATATAATTGCAGTCCTTCCTTGTAATATGCAGCTGCTTCCGGCATTTCAGCAGCCCTTTCAGAAACTGCAGCCGCAGAGACTTCGTGGTATTTCCCAAATCTTTCTCCGCTGCCGCCACCGGCAGGAAATTCACCGGCCTTCCATACAGCTTCCGCTTTTTCACCTTGCCGATTTCCTCCGGATGCAGAGTCACGCCGACCAACAGAATCTTTCCTACACGTTCCGGATGTTCTTCACATAAAAACCGCAGAAAATTACCGATGCTTGTCAGCTGCCCCCCGATAGGGAAATCCATGAAATTGGATGTATCATAAATGATTAACCTGCTCACCTGAATAATTCCTTCCAATATAAATCCGTCCGGCTGTCCCATGAAAAACGCCGGATATTTTCATATCCTTTGCGGATAAGTTCCTGCCGCAGTTCGGCATCCTCCGTCACACGGAGCAAAGCTTCTGCCGCCCCCTTCTCATCCTCCGGAGACACCAGCAGCGCAGCGTCTGCCACTACTTCCGGCAGCGAACTTCTGTCCGAACATACTACCGGCACCCCTAGCTGCATTGCCTCCAAGGGCGGAAACCCGAACCCTTCCACATAGGACAGAAACAAATATGCCTTTGCCCCTGCCGCCATCCGGCACATATCCTCGAATTTCTCAAAAAACTTATAGCATCTTACATGGGCGGCCGCTTCCCTGTCCATATCCGGGAACGGAGAAGTATCCTCCAAGCCAAACACCACCAAATCCAGCGGATCCTTTGCCACCTTACGGTATTCCTCATATGTCCTCAGAATCCCCGATGCATTTTTGTGCGGCAGCCCCGAAGTCATGGCCGCGATATACTGACCTGCACCGGCCGGTTCTTCCATGCCATGAAACGCCACATCGTTCAGCCCGTTATGAATCACCGCAATTTTCTTCCCACAGCCCGGAACCTTCTCCAGAATATCGGCTTTGGAATATCCCGATATGGTGATAATCCTGTCCGCCTTTCTCATGGATACCTTCAAACGGTTCATAATATAAGCATTTTCCGCCTTATTAAATACATTCGGGTAGTATTTGTCATAATAAAAAGGAATCAGGTCATGAATCAGGATCGTATCCTTTATCTTTCCCCCGTCTCCCCGCCGACCGATAGACCCTTTCCGTCCTGCCGGCCGATATCCCCTGGGGAACAGCACCCTGTCCGCCTGATACCGGCGTGCATAACGCCTTACCAAAAACAATTCCCAAAGAATACAGTATAGTTTATTCCGGGGATTTCCGGAAACTTCCACGAAAGTCACCCCCGGCACGTCAAATTCCTCCCGGTTGCAGGAATTGCCCAGCACTATGACCGAATGGCCGCAGCCCTCTTCCCCTTTCGCCCACTCTGCCTCCATCCGCTCCCCCAAATGGCCGGTAATACTTTTCGCCAGATTATATATGCCGATGCTTTTCCCCGCCCCCTTCACAAGCTTAAAGCAATCTATCACAAGATTCATTATTTGGCTCCCTTTCCGAACAGAACAACCCCCACCGTCTGGAATAAAATCTTAATATCCAGGCGCAGCGACCAATTGTCAATATACATCAGATCATATTTCACCACATCGTCAAAGTCTTCAATATTGCTCCTTCCGCTCACCTGCCACATCCCCGTCAGTCCCGGTGTCATGCTGATGCGTCGGCGGTAATATTGATTATACTTCTCAAATTCATCCTGAGTAGGCGGCCTTGTCCCCACCAAGCTCATATCCCCCTTGAACACATTGTAAAACTGAGGCAGTTCGTCAATGCTTGTCTTCCGGAGAAACGCCCCCACTTTCGTAATGCGCGGGTCATTTTCCATTTTGAACATCAGCCCCTGCATTTCGTTTTTGGCCTCCAGTTCCTTTTTCCGCTCTTCCGCATCCAAATACATGGAACGGAACTTGTAGATTTTAAACCTTCTGCCGTTCCGCCCGATGCGAATCTGGGAAAACAGCACGGGCCCCTTGGAATCCAGTTTGATTGCCACGGCCACAAAAGGCAGGAAAATTAGTGTAATCAGCATCCCCACCAATCCTCCCAGTATGTCCATCACCCGCTTAATCATCATCCGTTTATAGCTGCTCTGAAACCTGGTATAGGTAATGACCGTATAGTTGCCGAATGTTTCCACTTTGCTGCAGTTGGCATCCACTCCGGGCAATTCCAAATTGTAATGGCAGTCTACGCCCATTTCCTCGAACCCATGGATAATATGTTCCATATTGCTCTGGGAAATTCCCGGCAGATTCAGAAACACCTCATCCAGCGCCATCTGCGTGGCCACCTCGATCAGATCCTTTTTCCCCGCCACCACGGGAATATCCCGGATCACCTTCCCCTCCATATCATAGTCCAGTATCACCAAGGCGACTACCTGATAAAAGATATCCAAATCCCGCTCCAGCCTGTCCAGAGTCTCGTCAATCAGGTTGCTCTGGGTCACCACCATGACTTTCACGGAATTCTGTTCCGAAGAATAATAAGTATGCATCACTTTCTTAACGGATAAATGAACAAAAAGCGACAGCACACAGTTTAATATGGCGAAATAAAACAATACCAGCCTGGAAAATACGTCCGCCCATTTCATCATAACCATAAGGAAGTTAACCACCAGAATCATAATCGCATTATACTGAAGCACTGCGGCAGCTTCTTTATAGATGCTCCTTTTCAGAAAATTCCGGTTCCAGTCCAGGAAGAAACTGTAGGCCGTGCAGAAAAGCATCAGGCAGATGCAGACGAGAAAATGTATGCTGGGATCGCCCATATCTTTGAAATTGCCAAAACGGATATAAGTAGCCACGGCAAAGGATACTGCGATAACAAGCAGATCTGCAAACCATAAACCGTATACTTCCAAGATTTTATTTTTCTGTTTCATAATTCCATTACTCCATCTTTTCCTTTGGCGCTGCCCAGTCAATACCCAAACCCTATCTCTTAGCAGATACTAACCGGTATGTCCTCCACAAATATTCCTCTTGCCCCGAGCAAAGCCCAAGCATATCGCTTGCATACATTCCCGTCAGAAACAGAATATAATTCCTCCCGATATAGACGGAAATAATATGTGCCTCCACTACAGTGTAAACAGCCAATGCCGCCATCATCACCAGCCCCGCCCCATCTTTTTTCCTTGCACACTGCCACAGCAAAAGGACATTTATCATAACATATACCATCCCTGGCAGAATTCCGTACCAGTAAAATATCCTTACAAAACCCATGTCAAAATAGTATTCATTGTCCGGCCCGGAAAGCAGCGACCAAGTGTCCGTTGTTCCCTCTGCCGTGGAAGAGCCGTAATACAGATCCCGGATCCTTCCGTTCAGATGATTGTCCGCAAAAGCAACCGCCTTATTTATAAAGCAATAATTAATGGGTCTGGCCACCCTTCGGTCCGCCACGGAAACGGAAAAAGCCACACAGAACAAAAACAGCAGAATGCCTGCCGCATACACCCATTTGTATCCTGCCAGCCTCTTCCAATAATGCATCACCGCCGATCCCGCAATCCCACAGCAGGTGACAAGCATCCCTGTCTTGGAATCCGTCAGCAGGAACAGACTGTAATTCATAGCCAGCAGCAGCAGATAAGAATACCACTTCATTTTCTTATTATACACATATAATCCCAATAATACCAGCATCATAAACATGCAATGGAGCGCATTGGGATGCCCCAGCCCAAGACAATACCTGGTCTGCATATACCCCCGGCCGAAATCCGTCTCCAGCGACAGCCTGCCGAATATTCCCGTAACCGACAATGCCATCAGCAGAAGACAGCCTGCCAGCGTCGTATAAAATACATATTTCAGCATTTTCCCCATATCCATATGCTTGCATGCGGCTACAAAAACTACCATCCGCAGTATCTCATTGCGCCCCGTCGCCTTGTAGGAAATCAGCCCGAAAACACCGAACAGCAGCATGGCAATCCATTCCTTCAGGGAATATCTGGTAAGCAGCACCTTGCCCGCTGCCAGCAGAAAAGTCACACGAAACAATTGCCCCTCCACCGGATTGATATAATCGCTTTTGTCCATAATGACAATTACGATTTCCAATGTGACGCTCATATACAGCAGCAATGCGGCTGCCCTATTCCAATCCCAAATCCTCTTTTCCTTCACCATCTGCCCAGTCCTCCCAAAATACACCTACCACACTGTCTTTTCCGTAAAACTCCCTTACCACCTGATTGGTCCAGGCATCCGGGTTATCGGTAATAGGCATGTGCATCAGCGGCCCTTGGTCGTCATTCAGTAAGGGAAGCACTGCATCCCTCACGTCCTTGTCCAGTAAAACCGATTGCTGGTAGTCGGCCTGCCGTTTGAAGTCAGCCGCCTGCCCGCTTCTGATATATGACAGGCACTCATATGACGTTGTACTCTTAATATCCGCCCTAAAAATAAGCAAAACCCCCATTGCGGCAGCGGCCGCCAGAGGCAGAAACAGCTTTGGCCTCCTCCTGGCCTTCCTTCTGCCCGCCAACGCTCCTTCCGCGTATATCAAGTCGCCGAATACCATAAACAGGAACATATAATAATTCATATTGTATACGCCCCCGGATACTTCCACACCTGCATAAATCTCCGGCGCAAAACAGGCACAGTATACGCAATAGGACAATGCCACAAACAAAACCGGCAGAGGATACCGTTTTCTTTCCTCTCTGGGCATATACCAGACTGCCAAGGCGGCAAAAGCGAATATAAGCAGCAGCAGCGGATGTTCCCTGATATACTCATACGCCTGTGCCGCTCCCCGCACAAAGCAGGAAAATACGGTTCCCGCTGCGGCAGAAAGATGGAAACCGAACTCATCGCCGCCCCTAGCCTTATTCCCCGGGGCTTTCATGCTGATGATCAGACCTGTCATCTCCAATGCCAGCGGCAGGGCAAATGCCATTATTTTTTTTCTTTTGCTCCGGTCCGCCCATTGAAACAGAGCTAGCAATACCATTACCAAAGGAACCAATAGTGCGGCCTGGTAATTACAGCCCCCCAACGCTGCCATACAGAATATCAGCCCAATATAAAAACCAATGCTTTTCCCTTTTCCCCCCTCCATAAACCGCAGGAAAAGGTAAACGGCCAGCAAGGCTATAGCATAGGGAACCGTATAATGGGCATTTCCGTTATACCAGAAAATAGCCGACTTGGTGCTGGGCACAAACTGAATGGCGGCCGTGGCGAACAGCAGAAACAGGATTCCCCAGTATTCCTCCCGGAATCCCCCTTTCTTCACCAACAGATAGCGGGTCAGCAGTCCCGTGCTGCCTAGCCATAACGCCAGCATCAGATACGGCACGATCACATAAGCATCCGGCGAAAAAACCTCCGGCTGTAAGGTGAAGAGAAAAATAGAAAACCATGTCCCCTGCCAGCCATAATAAAATTGCCTGACCGTCTCCCCGGCCGCTTTCATCACTTCCGGCAGCGAATGGGCTGCCTCCCATGCCTGATGCGTCAGTTTCCCATACCCAAAATCATCCCCCGTGGCATGGTTCACATCGGCAAGGCCCAAAATAGGAGACAGGCTTACGGTAAAAACAAGAAGCAGGAGCACAAACAACGTACTGCCGCTGCACATATGTGTCAGCTTCCATCTTACCGCCCCAAGCCGCTTCTTTCTTTTCTCCGCTTCATATACCTCTTTCCCGATACCGTATGCCGCAGCCTCCCTGCTGCTTTTCCCCGCCTCCAGCAGTACCGAAACCAGCTTCTCCCGGCAGTCTTTTTTCTCCCCCAAATCATACTTTCCGAAAATATATCCGTATTCGGACGCATTCAGTTCTCTATTGTCCCGGCATTGTTCCGTCAGCTGCTCACCGCTCACCCCGATGCACACCAAAGGTTCCGTCGTATATACAAAACGGGGATTCTCTTTCAGAATCTGCATATAGTATTCCATATCCACCAGCCAAGACAGCCTTTTATCATAGACAATGCCGCCCGCCGCTTCCAATGCACTCCGCCTGACAATGACGGCGCTGGGACTTCCTATTGTATTCCCCAGATACAGATTGCGGTAGTCCTGTTTGATCAAAGCCACATCCATATCGGAAATACAGCGGTCATAGCTATTCTCTTCTCCCACCTGACGGGTACCGGAAAAAGCCAATGCCGCTTCCGGATGCCTGTCCAGCATTTCCACAAATTCCTTCAGGCTGTGGGCATGGGCAAACCAATCGTCATGGTGCATGATTTTTATATATTCGCCGCTGCTCTTGGCAATGGCTTCGTTCCAGTTCTCCGTAGAGCCAAGCCGCTGCCTGTTTTTATAATATTTCACATATGTTTTTCCCTGCACCAGCCGCTCTATCTCGTCCCCTTCGGAATCATCCGTCAGGATTACCTCATATTCCCGGCAGTTCTGCATTTCCACGGAAGAAAGCAGCCGCTCCACCGATTGCGCATTGTTGTATGCCGGAATGCAGATGGATACCTTGAAGCTGTTAGTTCCCATGCTTTCCCAAACTCCTTCTTATCTTGCCGGCGGCTTTGCCCGCATAATAGAAAAATTGATCCTTTTTCTCCTGCTGCCTGACTTCTTTTTCCGTAAATGGACCCGTATTTTCTCCTGCTGCCTTTCGGCTCCGTTTGTATTGCTCCAGTTCTTCCCGGCAGGTCCGGGCATCGAAAAGCTTCCCCTGCCTGTCCTGATACCAAAACCCTTCATAAATATTCTGCTCCGAAGCCCAGTATCCGTCGGATACATTATGTCTTGCCCAATATTTGGGCGCTATGATTTTCTTCGCTGTCTTGCTGGTAAACGCCGGAAAAAATGCAAATGTGGAATTGGAAAGTATCAGATACTCTGCATTTTTTATCGTCACATAATCCCCTGCTAAGTCAAAATGATATGCCTTTACTTCCGGCAGTACCCGATTGGCAGCAGCCACATCATCGGTAACGGTCATAAACTCCATATCCGTCCTGATCCTGCGCATATTTTCCATGGCATCCAGCCAATATTTCCTCCGCAGGAACAGCGGGCGGATATCCGTATATTCCCCGCCCCGCATATTTATAATGCATAGGTTGTCCTTCGTATACTGATAGGAATCATACGGCTCCTTCACTTCCAGCCATTTCCCGATTTCTTCCTTATGGCGGACAAAATATCTTTCTGCCTGCAGGTTGCCATACAGCAATGTATGGTCCTTTATTTTATAAATGTCCTCATCCGCCCCTGCCACATAACATCCATGGGTCATGTCATGGGCACAGCTTTTCAGATACAGGCGTTTTTCCTTTTCCCGGTAAGCCTGATATACTTGTTCTTTCTCCTTTTCCGAGATCGGAATCCCCAGATCCATATCCATGAAATACATACCTTTTTTGCTATGTATATTCACGGCCAGCTGCTCCTGCCCTGCGGTGCCGAACGTATACCCTAAGTCCTCTGCAATGCATCTGGCCGACACATAGCAAAATAATTGGTTTCCCAGTCCCTGCCCCTGTAAAAATTCTGTTCCTACCATACCGCCATAACCGTCACTTTCCGCACCTGTTTTCCTGCTTCCGGCATATCGTCATGCTTTTCTGCTTTCCGCCCATTCTCATGCTTTTCTGCATTCTCTTCATTATGCTTTTTGACATCAGCACACTCTCATGCTTTCTGGCATCGGCACATTCTCATGCTTTTTGGCATCAGCGCACTCTCATGCTTTCTGCCAT